>JAUCQD010000250.1 GCA_030372945.1 Methanothrix sp.
CGTGGGCTCGGAGATGTGTATAAGAGGCAGTATCTGTCTAGAATGGCTTGACCCTTCTCAGACATCAATGCCTCGATGAAGGCTCTGGCCTCCTGAGGGGATTTGGATTGAGATAGCACACCCACAGGAAAATCGCCCTCTACGTTGTATCTGTCAGGAATAAGTATCCTGGTGACCTTTCCCACCATCTGAGGGCTGACGTCCGAGATGAATGCAAATCCAGCATCGGCTTCGCCCATAGCAACCTTGGAGACGATGCGGTTTACTGTGGTCTCCTGGGAGACGACATTGGTCAGGACCGACTCCTTATACCCGGGGCCATATTCCGGGTCCATAGCAAGCTTGTCCAGAACCATGAGTGCATAATCGCCTGCAGGAAGATCTTTTGTCCCCATCAAGATCTTGACACCTGGCACAGCCAGGTCCTTCAAGCCTGTGATGTTGGCTGGGTTGCCATTGGGCACGATTATTGCCACTTTGTTCCTGGCAAAGACCTTGACGGTGCTATTATCGATAAAGCCTTCAGACATCAGGGCATTCATATGCTTGAGATTTGCCGATACCAGGATGTCGGCATAAGCCCCTTGCTCAATCTGGGCGCGCAGAGCAGGCACACCATCGAAGTTGAATTTGACGCTCACATTGCTGCTGTTCTCGTATATCTCGCCAATCTCGCTCAACGCTCCTGTAAGGCCGGCACCGCAAAAGACTGTCAGCTCTTCAGGATCCGCGCCAAAGGCCGTAGAGATCGCAGCGAACAGGACAAATATCAAGAGGATTTTGCATTTCTCTATCATGAACAATGACTCTCCCTAAAGTGTTTTTTGTGGCTTTTGTACGTCATTTTCTCCGTGGTGAAAGCTGAATTTTCGCATTTCACCACAGAGCCACGAGATCAGGCGGCAGATGCCCGCGCTCCAGTAGAGCTGGACGATGCCGACAGCTTACTGGAATCGGCCACAGGAGAAAAGCCGTATCTCTCCAGGACAGCACATCCCTTATCTGACCGCACCAGATTGATAAACTCCTGGGCCTGGACTGGATACTTGCAGTATTTCAGCAACCCAATGGGATATTGGGCGATGATGTTGTACTTATCCGGGATTTCGATCTTGTCGACCTTTGATGCCAGATCCTCCGTGACATCGGACACGTAGGCAAAGCCCGCATCCGCCTCACCCAGAGCAACCTTTGTAACCACATAATTGACAGTGGTCTCCTGTGAGATGATGTTGGCCATGACCTTTTCCTTATAATCGGGACCAAAGGAAGAATCATTGGCGAGCTTGCCTAAGATCTGCAGGGCATAGTCGCCCACAGGAACATCCTTGGTGCCGATGACGATCTTGACCCCGGGTTTTGCCAGGTCACTGAGATTTGATATCTTGGCGGGGTTCGCCTTGGGAATTATCAAAGCGATCTTGTTCTCGGTGAAGACTGAAACGCTGCTGTTGTTCATCAATCCCTGCTGCTCCAACGCAGTCATATGTTTTTTGTTTGCCGAGGCAAAAACATCTGCGTGTGCCCCGTTCTCTATTTGCGTTCGCAGAGCCTGTGAGCCATCGAAGTTGAAGGCCACATGCAGGCCGGTCTCATCCTCGTACATCTGTCCTATCTCATCAAAAGCGCCTGTCAAAGATGCGGCAGCGAAGACCACAAGCTCTTTTGGCTCCTCGGCCAGGCCCGCAGATGCAACCATCACCAGTGCTGCAAGCAGTGCGATATGTATTCTGCTATTTATCACCGTTTTATCCCTCCAGACGATCTTTATGTAAACACTTATGTTTACTATTACGAAATAAGTTAACTACTATGTTGAACTTAATGCTTGCGCTTCATTTCAGATCTTAATGGCGAAGACTGCCCAGTCTAGTTGCTTGATGGCTCCCCACAGATCGAAGGACATCTTCATCAGGCCGTATTTGCGATAGAGCAGCTGACTGATCTTGATCTCAACGTCGCCGTTGGCACGGATCGCCGTTGCATCGATGGTCACTCCATGAGGCCTCCCAAGGGCATCCGAGGGTGTGACACGAACATGTGGGTTATTTCGCATGCGTTTGACCTTGCCAGAATTGGCATAGGATCTTATGAAGAGCATGTCATCCTCCACCACGAACCAGACAGGCGTTGGAATCATTTGTCCGTTTTTCTTGAAGGTCTCAAGTCGAATGTATTCCTTGTTTTGAAATTGGTTGAGCTTCGTGTCATCTCTCATGCATATCCTTTCTCCTTGGACTCGATGAGGGCATTGGCCAGGCATTCTACCAGATGCATGCTTCCCTCATACCCCAGCAGGAGCTGGTGGGATGCACCGAAGCGATCATGATTTGGATGTCCGACTCGCAGGAGTGGTATCTTTGTTTTTTTGGCGGTCTGCCGCCCTGTGAATGGCCCTACCATCAGCTCGATGTCTCTGGCCATGATCTCCTCAGCGATCTCGGAAAAGTCGGCTCCAGTTATTATTCTGGAAGCTGGAACCATTTGCAGGGCAGCTTCGGCAAATGCACGATTTGCGGCACCAGTGGCAATGATCTGCGGCCTCATACCAAGCTCCGTCATCAGCCGGGTTATGCCTAGGACCATCTCAGTGTCTCCGAAGACTGCCGTCCTGGCTTCGGCCACGACCTTATGAGCATCGACCATGGTGTCCAGCAACCTTCCCCGCTCTCGCTCGTAGTATTCTGGCATGGGGTCTCCTGTCAGTTCCTCCAGACTGGCAGCCAGGCGGTCGCACAAATCGAGACCAATGGGCAGAGGAAGCGGCCTGTGTGGTATCTCAAATTCCTTCTCCAGAAAGTCTCCCGCTCCAGGCTCTTGCACCACTCCGCCGATGGTGACAGTTGCCTTTGAGCTCGCCAGGTCTCTGATATCATCAAGAGGCGTTCCTCCAGCAGGGATGCGGGGCAAGTGTTCATTGAGAGGCGCATCGAATGTCTCAGATATGTCCGGCAGAAGGATGTACCCAAAGCCCCAGCCGTCCAGCAGCTTTTTAAGATAGCGAACATCCTCCGGCGAGATTATAGAGCCTACAAGGATGTTGATCCGCCCACTGGGCTTTGATTTTCGGACCATAGTCTGCACCAGGTTCTTTAACGCGACCCTGTAGCCAACCTCATGCGACGCTGCATAGGATGGCGTTGAGACGGGTATGAATGTCACGTCCCTAGCCAGCGGCTCTTCTGCCTGGAACTCACGTACGATCTGAGGGACATCATCTCCGATGGTCTCGGCAAGACATGTTGTGGCGATGCCGATGGCCTTTGGGCGGTAGCCCAAGATCACATTGCGAAGGCCCTGCTTGAGGTTAGCGGCCCCACCGTAAACGGCCCCCTTCTCGCTCAACGCCGATGAGGCAATGTCCACAGGCTCGCGGAAATGGTGAGCAAGATAAAGGCGCATGTAGGTGCTGCACCCTTGCGAACCGTGAAAAAGCGTCATACAGCTCTCAATTCCCCGGAAGACAAGCACGCAGCCCATGGGCATGCACATGGAACAGGGATTAACCCTGGCAAGGTTCTTGGATGGCATCCTCTACTCCCGTGTTCATTGTCAAATCCGATCGACTGTTGATGGGGCTTTGTCTCTTTACCCGAAGCTGCCAGACGGGGCTATTGATGGTGACATCGACCTCACGAGCGAAGTTGACCATTCCCTGGAATCCTTCGAAGTTGATGGTTCGATCGTGGTTGAAGTCACAGAAAGCTATCCCCAGTTTGTAGGCCAGAAAGCGCTCTTTGACCCCTGCCACTAGCAGGTCTGCGCTCTGTTTGAGGAGAAGCTCTTTCAGCTCCAGAGGATTGGCGTCGTCGATGATCAGCGTGCCGTCTTTTACGATGTAAGCGATCTTCTGATAATCATCTCGATCTCCCGTCTGCGTCCCTATTATCACTACATCCATTCCCAGCTCCTGGAAGGCCCGGACCAAAGAAACTGCCTTGGCCGCGCCGCCCATGTAGATGGCGGCTTTCTTGCCGCTGACGCGCGCCCGGTGGCACTCGATCTGGGGCATGACGCGCGCCGTCTCGCGAAGGATGATTTGCTCTGCCTTTTCTTTGAGATCCTGTGAATCGAAGAACTCCGCCGTCGTTCGCAAGGCAGATGCCATGTCTTGCAGGCCGAAGAAGCTGATCCGCCTGTAAGGTATGCCGTACTTCTCTTCCATCTTCTTGGCAAGATAGGTCATGGAGCCGCTGCACTGCACTAAATTGAGCTTTGCAGTATGAGCCCGCTGGATATCGGCAACTCTGGAGTCACCTGTCAGCGTAGCCACAACATCGATTCCCATCTCCTCGAAGAGTGGTCTGACATGCCAGACATCTCCTGCTACATTATACTCCCCGAGGAGGTTGACGCTATAGTAGCTTTTGGGTGTATAATCGCAAGTTCCAATCAGCTCAAGGAGAGCATTGCAAGCAGCTTTGTAGCCATCGGTTTTGTTTCCACGAAACCCCTCAGACTTGACGGGCACGACTGGTATTCCCAGTTCCATGGCTGCCTTTTTGCAGATGGTCTCAAGGTCGTCTCCAATGATTCCCACGATGCATGTGGAGTAGACGAAGATAGCCTGCGGATGAAACCTGTCCGCCAGCTCCCGTAAAGCTGCTGCCAGCTTCCTTTCACCCCCAAATACAACATCCAGCTCCTTCATATCTGTGGAAAAGCTATTGCGATAGAGGTCGGACCCCGAGGAGGCGGCACCACGGATGTCCCAGGTGTAAGCAGCACAACCAATGGGCCCGTGAACCAGATGCAATGCATCTGTGAGCGGATTTAGCACCACCCTGGCCCCAGAGTACACACAGGCCCTCTGGCTCACGACTCCAGCAAGACTGTCGTTGTTGCAGGAGAGGGGAAGGCAATCGTCGCCCTTCTGCTGAATGTGTCTCTCTCTGCCTTCGAAGATCTTGATCACGCTCATGTCGATTACCTACAGGATCAGCTCGAGATGGGCATCGTCCGAGTCTCTGTCTCTTCTCTCCAGGAAGGCGTTGCCGATAATCTCCACCAGGCGGGCAGTTCCAGCATAGCCGATGATCGGGAAGTTGTGCAAATTGGCCCGATCGGTGATGGGGAAGCCTGCCCGTACCAGCGGGATGTCCTCAGCCCTGGCTATAAATTTGCCATAGCTATTGCCTATGAGCATGTCCACAGACCTGTTCTTGATCTTCTGGTGCAGTAGAAATGTGTCGCCCAGAAGGGCTTCGCAGCCCGGTGAGGCGTTATGAATCTCCTCGGCAAACTTTTTGTCCGGAGTGCCGGTCAAAGCGAAGACCGGGTTCATGCCCATCTCCTCGGCCAGGCTCACCAAGCCTATGACGGTATCCGGATCTCCGAAGACTGCCAGGTTTTTGCCATGAAAGTGAGGATGGGCATCGGTCATCATGTCTACCAACCTGCCCCGCTCGTACTCTATCTCCTTGGGGATTGGCACGCCCATCAGACTGGAGACGTTCATCACAAAAGCATCAGTATTGCGAATGCCTATCGGCATGGGGCCTATTACGCTTGGGATCTGGAACTTGCCCTTTAAGACCAAGGCGCCCGATGCTCCGGCTGTCCTACCCAAAGCTATGGTGGCGCGGGAGTTACCGGCATCCACCAGATCTGTTATTGTCGTTCCGCCTGGGGGATACACCCCCCCAGACTCCGGTGTCAGAGGCGCATCAAAGACATCCGTGGTATCGGGGAAGACGATATGGTGAACGCCCATGATCTTCAGTATCCTCTTGATCTCTCGGATATCTCCAGGTTCCACGAATCCGGGTATAATGTTCAGTTTTCCGTTGGGCTTTCCCTTGCGGGCAAAGCTCTGGGCAATGGATTTGACTGCATTGTCGTAACCGGTTATATGCGACCCTACGTAGCTGGGCGTATTGGTAAGGACCACGCGCACTTTGGGGTCGAAGAACTCCTCTTCTTTGATCTCTTCCATGAAGGCGGAGATGTCGTCGCCTATGGTCTCTGCGGAACAGGTCGTGTTGATGGCGAGAACATCGGGATGATAGATGCTCATGACGTTGCCAACAGCCTCCTTGAGGTTGTTTCTACCACCGAAGACCACTGAGTCCTCAGTGAATGAGGAGGTTGCCGCAAGCGTCGGCTCGCGGTAGTGGCGGGCGAGCACCATGCGCAGATATGAGGAGCAGCCCTGCGAACCGTGTGTGATGGGCATGCAGTTGTGGATGCCTTTATAGGCCAGGATGGCCCCAATGGGCTGACAGATCTTGGCCGGGTTTATGACAAGTGTCTCCCTTTGCACCATCTCTTTTGGTGTGTAATCAAGCATTGCTGTTCTGCCTCCAGGGTGGAGTTATGAATTTCCAGGTGGGACTATTCACAGACATGTCGATGTCTTTGGCAAATTGCACAAATCCATAAAATCCAGTGTATGGCCCGCTGTAGTCGTAAGAGTGCATCTGTCGGGAGGGGATGTGCATCTTCTGGAAGACGTACTTGTCTTTTATGCCCGAGCAGAAGATGTCTATTCCCAGGTCCTTCACCAGCCGCTCGCACTCATAATGGCTGTAGTCGTCGATCATGACCTGGCCATCCTTCATGTGGGGCAGAAGACCCTCATAATCCATGAGCCTTGGAATCTTCTCCTTCTTCTTTTGAATGGTGGCATCGTCGTAAGGCGAGATTACATTTGGATCACGCTCATAATGGATATCCTCCAGGACTTTAGAGCGACCTGTATGAACAATGCTGGAGAGGACTTTTCGGCCTTCGTAGTCGTCCCTGTGGGCGAACTCGTAGCCAGCCACTACCACATCCATTCCCAGTGTCTCGAACATATTCCTGAAGTGATGGGCACGTGAGCCGCCGACAAGGAGCATGACTCTTTTTCCCTCCAGCCTTTTTTTGTACATATCTATGACCGGCTGAACTCGCGCCATCTCCTCGGCAATCACAGACTCTGTCCTTTTGGTCAGATCGGGGTCGTCGAAGAACGCTGCCATATCCCGCAAGGTCTTGATTGTGTCTTCCACGCCCAGGTAGTTGACTTTCATCCATGGGACGCCGTATTTTTCCTCCATCATGCGGTTGGTGTAGTTGATGGAGCGGTGGCAGAGCAGGATGTTCAGCTTGGCCCGATGAGCTTTGGCGATATCATGAAAGGATGCATCGCCTGTGAAGGGGCTGATGATGCGGTAGCCGATTCGCTCCAGGAGCGCCTTGACCACCCAGTAGTCTCCGCCGATGTTGTACTCGCCGAAGACATTGACATCGAAGGGCCCAGGGTTCTCCAGCTCTTCTGTGCCTACTAGATGCTCCATCAGCGAATTGGAGGCGATGTGGTGGCCTGCAGACTGGCTGACTCCACGGTAGCCCTCGCATCTAACGGGGATCACCTTGATCTTCAGATCCTCCTCTGCTTTCTTGCAGACCGACTCGATATCGTCGCCGATGAGGCCTATGGGACAAGTGCAGAAGACAGAGATGCACTCTGGCTTGAAGATGGAATAAGCTTCTCGGATGGCTGCAGCCAACTTCTTTTCTGCACCAAAGACTATATCGGTCTCCTTGACGTCTGTACTCAGGCAGTAGCCTGCAAAGCAATCTCTGCCCTCTTCCACACTCATGAGATTGCGACGCGTACCCCACGTGAAGTAAGCACAGCCGATGGGACCGTGGGTGATATGCAAAATATCTTTGATCGGACCGAAGACTACTCCTTTGGATCCTGCATAGGCGCAACCTCGATTGGTCAGAATTCCGGGGACTGCCCTATCGTTGGCCTCGATCTTCTGCTCGATCTCGCAGGCATCCTTGACAACCACATGTTTGCTTCTGAATTCTGCGGTCTTCTTGGGAAGCCCCTGCAGCATATCCTTGACTGCCTCACGGCTACCGTCAATTGTTATAGGTTCTCTCTTTACATGTCTCACGATGTCTTGGCTCATGATATGGCCACACTCCCGCGTTCACCGGTTCTTATTCTGACCGATTCTTCCACCGGACAGATGAAGATCCGGCCGTCACCATAATTGCCGGTGCGATTGACCTTGCAGATCACGGCCACCACGGCTGGCACGAATTCATCTTCCACCATGATTGAGACCATCCTCTTTGGAATGTATCTCATGTTCTTTTTACCCGACTCAGGAAGTTCTGAGGGGTGCGGGATTATGAGCCCCTTCTGCTTTCCACGGCCCGTGACCTTGTAGGCGGTGATGGATGGAATGCCTATGATATCCAGGGCGTTCTTGGTGGCCTCCATCTTGTTCATCTGAATGATGGCCACAACTTCTTTCATTCTACAGCCCTCTCTGGCCGGTCCTTATGGTGTAGGCCTCCTCGACTGAGGATACGAAGATCTTGCCATCACCGATATTTCCGGTTCTGGCGCTGTCCTCGATGATCTTGACTGCGGACGTTAGCTTGGCGTCGTCTACTACTATCATGAGCATGGTTTTGGGAAGATTGTCGTATACCATGTCCCCGACCCGAATGCCCTTCTGCTTGCCTCTGCCGAAGACCTCGATGCGGGTAAGTGCTGTGAAACCGCCAGCCTCCAGGCTGTCCGCGACCTTGTCCACAGCCTCCGGTCGGATGACGGCCCTGATCATCTTCATTCCACAACACCCCACTCCATCATGACCTGCTCCAGTTCTTCGTACTCCATGGGCTTGGGGATGACGAACATATCGTTCTCATCCACAGCCTTGGCGAGGCCCAAGTAGGCCTTGGCTTGATCGGAGTTTGGAGCATACTCAATGACAGTCTTCTTATGAATCTCGGACTGGTGGACGATGTTATCCCTGGGAATGAACTGGATCATCTTGCTGCCAAGCTTCTGGGCAAAGTGCGAGACCAGTTCTTTTTCTCGATCGACGTTTCTTGAGTTGCAGATAATGCCCCCCAGGCGCGTTCCACCTGCTTGTGCGAACTTCTGGATGCCTTTACAGATGTTGTTTGCTGCATACAGGGCCATCATTTCACCGGAGGCCACGATGTAGATCTCCTGGGCCTTTCCTTCTCTGATGGGCATTGCAAAGCCTCCGCAAACCACATCGCCCAGGACATCGTAAAAGACATAGTCAAGGTCTGGTGTGTAGGCTCCCAGGTTCTCGAGGAGCCCGATGGATGTGATGATGCCTCTGCCAGCGCAGCCAACGCCGGGTTCGGGGCCTCCGGATTCGACACAATGAATGCCGCCAAAGCCGGTCTTCATCACGTCTTCCAGCTTTACATCGCCTTCTTTTCTTAGCGTGTCCAGAACGGAAGGCTGCTTCTTGCCGTTCATCAGGAATTTAACCGAGTCCGCTTTGGGGTCACAGCCGATTTGCATGATCTTCTTGCCCATGGTAGACAGGGCTGCAGTGAGATTCTGGGTGGTCGTCGACTTGCCGATACCGCCCTTGCCGTAAATTGCAACTTGCCTCATATTTCACCTGAAATTTTTTTGCAGTTAGATTCAATTTGCTTAGTATACAGGCCGGGAACGCTCATTATCCCTCCAGCCCTTCTGTTATGCCAGGAAGCTAGTGCCCTTCCAGCGATCTAGAATCCCTGGACACTCAACTGGAAAGAGCACTAGGGAGGACCTAGTTTTGTAGGACAGCTCCCCGAAGAGAAGTGCTTGGTCTCCATCTTTTTCTTTCGCCACGACTCACCTCCAGGGATTGCAGTTGGAACAACATTATAAGGAATTATTTGAGAAGAAGGCGGATAATATCGGAATTGTGCAGGAAATTTGTGAGAAGGTATGATGAGAGATTAACTCGGGAGGTGATTGTTAGGTGGCAATTTGATCCTAGCCAAAATAGCCAGTGCATACCATAAAGTTTATATTCTTACTCATTCATTCGTTGATCGTCGTAAAAGGATAATCGATTTAGCGTTAAAAGACTTATTCCTCATGAGCTGTATGGATTGTCCTCTCCAAGGAGGTAGGTGTTTGCTATGAAAACGCACAAAATAAAAAGGTGAGCGGCCTTAACCGTGCTCCAGAGATCCGTTTCTCCTCACCTCGTATCCAGCTCTTGTGATCGTCTTGATCACTTCCTCCAGGGTCATTGCTTCAGTTGAATGCATTCGAGAGCACTTGGACTGCACCCCTTGTAGTAGACAGGTAGTTAAGCAATGGTATTTAAGGCAACCTCCATCTCGAACTGATCTGGAGAACGGTAGTCAAGGGCAGAATGCAGCCTCTTCTTGTTGTA
>JAUCQD010000251.1 GCA_030372945.1 Methanothrix sp.
ATGTGAGGGAGCGGTTTTTATGGCAGATCAATCCAAGATGTTTCCTAGAGTAAGATCGGGAATTCCAGGGTACGATGAGATGGTGGACGGGGGTTTCCACAAAGGAACTGTGAACACTATAACGGGAGCTTCAGGCACAGGCAAGACGGTCTTCGCCAGCCAGTTCATCTATTATGGCGTCAAGAACAACGAGAAGGGAATGATCATCACGCCATCGGAGACGTCCGATTTCCTGAAGAGGGAGATGATGTCCTCCTTCGGCTGGGACTTCTCTTTGCTTGAGAAAGAGGGCAAGCTTGTGATCGTGGACGTCACGGACCCTGTTCTCCGGCTACAAAAGAGCATCGAGGCAGATCCTGTAGAGTTTCTCATCAACTTTCGAAAGCTTGTTGAGCGAAAGCTTCAGGAGGTGAGGCCTGCCAGGCTGTTCATAGACGACCTCACTGCCTTCTTCATAGCAGTTGAGGGACCCTTCAAAGTGAGGTCTCTGGTGGACGACCTCTTTGGGACTCTTCGGTCGAGCGGCGTCACCTCGGTCATAACCATAGGCACAGCCTTTGGCATGAACCAGTTCCTGGAGTACGGAGCGGACTCTGCCACAATGCTCAGCCGCGACAGAATTGGAAATGTGCTCATCCGCTCAATCTACATTATGAAGATGCGCGGCTCCAAGATCGCCAACAGCATAAGGGTTCTGGACATTTCAGACGAGGGAATGGCAGTCTCCTCTCTGTCGCCTTATCCCTGAGGTGGAGATGATCGAGAGGTGGATAGTCCTTGCAGGCGAGGAAGGCGGCCCATCCTCCAACAAGCTGGGGGGCATCTGGAACGTCATTGACGCCGAATCCGAGACTCTGGCAAAGCTGGCATCAGAGAAAGCCATAGACGAGAACCTCAGAATCCTGGTGCTGGGTCCTCACTATCCCTCAATGGGTTCCGACTGGAACACCGGCAAGAACCGAGTCACAGAGATCTCCGAGTTCGAGAAGCTCAGCATGGGACCTGAGCTTCAGTCTGTTCTCTCCAACCTTCAGTCTGTCGGAATCCAGGCTGTGACCTGCCAGAGGAGAGTTAAAGATGTGCCCATAGGGTACATCCTCTTCAATACTCTTCACTACCAGTCTCACATGATCCGCTGGAACGGCCAGGAACTTACGCTGAACAACATGATCAAGACAGAAGCTTATCGGCTCCTGGGCCTGGAGTCGATGCAGTACGAGCGAACCCATTATGGCTCTGAATACAACCATTACCTGAACCTCTCCTATGCAATCTCCGAGCTTGTGAGGGGCCTGGCATCTGTTCACGAGGAGATGACTGAGAAGTACAGGGACCGGGCTGTGTCTGAGTTCGCCAGGGCTGTGATGCCCAAGATGAGGGTCTCCCTGCACTGCCACGAGTTCGGCGTTTTTTATGCCATCGCCCGTTTGAAGAAGCTTGGCATCCCGGTAAGGACCGTTGCCACGCTGCACGCCACGGTTCCGGGCAGGACCTCAGGCTTTCGGACCTTGCAGAAGATCATACAGAACGACTCCCGCATGGACCCCGGAACGCCGCTTGGCTTTGCCACGCTTGAATCTCTGGCCCGCTACGCTGATGCCGTCACATTCGTCGGAGATTCGACGATGAAGGAGGCAATGCTCTTCTACCGCCTCAAAGGGATCGTTGTGCGAAACGGCATAGACGTGGATGTGGATGAGATCGACTGGGCAAAGAAGGATCGCTGCCGGCTTAAGATCCAGAAG
>JAUCQD010000252.1 GCA_030372945.1 Methanothrix sp.
GACATCACCCAGGTGGAGAGGATCATCAACGACACCCAAACCAGCCTGACCATTTTAGACGGCAACGGAAAACCGGTGACAGTAAACCAGCCCATTCAGAGGGCAATAGTGGAGCACCTGGACAATTCCGAGATGATGATGATCCTCGACAAGACGGATGCGGTTGTGGGCATAGACCTGGCCATGTCCAAATCAGAGAAGGAGTTTCCGGTGCTGTCCAAGAAGACGAGCGTTTCTGGATTTTCTCCAGTCAAAGACCCGGACTATGAGCTGGCGCTCAGCCTGAAGCCCGATCTTCTCCTAACGTTCTCAAATAAGACAGAGGAGAAGGCCAAGAACCTTCCCGGGGTTCCCGTAGTATTCGCAGGCCTGTATTACCCGGATCTCATCAATCCACAGACATCCTCATTCACAGACGCTGTGCATAAACTGGGCTATATCATGGATGCCAGGGCAAAGGCCGAGGAGTACATCGACTGGCTTGTCGCGAAGATAAACGAGATCAATGCCTACACTGAGAGCATGTCTGCAGACGAAAAGCCGACAGTGCTAATAGCGACTCTCCCAAAAGACGGAGATAAGTCGGTCTTCACTTATGCCAAGATAGATACCTTGAGCCAGATGGTCTCCCTGGCAGGTGGAAGGAGCATCGTGGAGGGGCTCCCTGCATATCTCATGTCCAACTACCGCGTAGAGATCGATCCTGAGTTTGTGATACAGCAAGACCCTGAATACATGGTTCTCATCACTATCGTCGCGGACCCGCCCATTGGGTATGATTCAGATGATGTTGCGGGCATGAAAAAAGCCCTGGACGCCTTCATGAGCAGGCAGGAGTATGCCAATCTGACAGCTGTGAAGAGTGGCCACGTCTACATCATCAACGGCAATCTGAGGAACGACGCAACCAAAGGCCTGATTGGGGCAGCTTATCTGGCCAAGATCTTCCATCCGGATGTCGTGGACCTGGACCCAGAAGAGCTGCATCAGGAGTACTTGCACAAGTTCCTGGGCCTGGACTATGACCTGAATTCGCATGGAGTATTCATTTATCCGCCTCTGATCAAGGGCCAAGGCGATCTGGAGGGCGTTCCCGACAAGTACTACGAGATGGTGATGGCAGAAAATGCCTCGGCCAAGAAGAGCTGATGAGAAGAGGACTTGTGACACTGAATATGTCTCATCTTTTTTCCCAGTTGGATCCTCTTAGAATGGCTGATTTTGCCTCCTCACAGGTAAAAGGCGTCGGCCCGCTGTATCTGCCCTCGGATCGCAGCTCCTCAAAAAGACCGGCATAAAGTGGCATCTCAAGTCCCTGCTCCTCCAGAAGCTTGCGCTCACTCAAGATCTCCTGCGCCCCTCCATTGGCCACTACCACTCGATTCAATAGCAGGACCTCGTCTGCCAGTAAAGGGACCAAGTTTACATCGTGCGTCGAGAGGATTATCGTCGTGCCGCTCTCTTTTAAGCTTTTCATGAGTGCCACGACATCTCTCTTCGACCTTGGGTCAAGATTCGATGTTGGCTCGTCCAGCACCAGGATCTTTGGCCGCATGGAGAGGGCTGTAGCTAGGGCCGCCCTTTTCTTCTGTCCGAAGCTCAAGGACCTGGGAGAGCGCTGCGCCAGATCTGCCATGCCCGTTGCCTGCAGCGCCCAGAGGGCATCTTTTTCTACCTCCTGTTCATCGAGTCCCAGGTTCCTGGGCCCGAAGGCCACGTCCTCCCACAGGCTTGGCATGATCAGCTGATCCTCTGGATCCTGAAAGACCATGCCCACCCTCTTTCGAACCCAGTTTAAGTTCTCCTTGACGACTCTTCTGCCCATGATCCTGACAGATCCTGTTCCTGCCAGAAGTCCGTTCAGATGCAGCAACAGCGTGGACTTTCCGGCGCCATTCGGCCCCAGAAGGCCAAGAGAGCCACCCTGACGCAGCCGGAAAGAGACATCCTGCAGGGCCATATCGCCGCCAGGATAGCTATAGCAGAGGCCCTCAACCTCTACAGCATACTCCATCCCATCACCCCTGGTAACTGCAAGGCCAGCGCCATGACGACCACAGACAACGCCTTCATCCAATCCCAAAGACTCATCCTTCTTGCCTTGATTTTGGGAATATGTCCATCGTAGCCCCTGGAGACCATTGCAAAGAACATCCTCTCAGAGCGAGCAAGGCTGCGTAGGAGAAGCGCTCCAAAGGCGTTGCCGTAGACTCTTGCTGTCCTGCTGTTCGACTGCCGCTCAAATCCTCGCGCAGACATTGAGCGAAAGGATGAGGAGAGCTCCTGGCCAAGAAGATCGATGTTCCGATAAGTGAAGAGGAATATCTGCACCAGTGAATCAGGAACGCCAAGGTCCCTCAATGCCAAGGCAGTGACAGAGAAGGGACAGCATCCTTGCAACACCTGTGCAAGTATTACGGCAGCGCAGCCCTTGAGAAAGATCAAAAGACCCAGAAGAGATCCTTGGCGGCTGGCCGAGAGATATGATAGGGAGGCGACTGTCTCTCCCTCCACTGTGAATGGCAAGACGAGGAGAAACGGCATAAAGAAGAGCACAGGCCACCTCAAATTGCCTGCGACATGCTTCCAAGAGATCCGAGAGAGTACAAGAAATCCAAAAGAGATTGCCAGGCCCAAGAAAGCGAGGACCATACTTTGCAAAGTGACAATTGAGACTAACAGAAGGCCCATAGATGCAATCCGCGACCGCGGCTCCCAATCATGGATCGGAGAGAGGCAGCAAGAGTTCGGTTCGAGTTTCATTGGCCTTTTTCTCAACCATCTGATGACTACTTCGCTCGTCTCCCCAGTTTGCGGGCGACATAGATCATGGAGATGCCTGCCACTCCAAGCAAGTAACCAAGCCCGGCTGCAACTCTGGCAGCAAGTGGCATCTCTTCATCAGTTTTATCTTGCTCGATGTTCAGACTGAGCTGTGCCCTGTGTCCTGCAGCGCTGCTGATGAACGTCAAGGCTCCGAGATCATCCTCAGGGCGAAATAAAAGCTCCCCCTTGTCATTCGTGGTGCCATTGTAGATCATCTGTCCGTCCTTTTGTACCATAACCTCGACGCCCTGTGCAGGAGTTCCATCATCGTACATGGCCTTGAGCTCCAGCTCATTCACCTTGTAGCCAAGGAGCATCCTGTGAGCGTCAACTGTTCCGGCTAACAGGAGCAGTATTGCAGCCATGCCCGCAAAAATGGCCATTGGCGTGATCCTCATTGCTGCCTCCTGAAACGCCGCCAGATAATGGCGACAGGTACAGCCACCAGGGCAAGAGCTACAGCAGCAGTCTTGCTGTTATCATTCGCAATGTAGACATTTGCCGTCTCAACATGTCCTCCTCCAGACACAATGAATTTCCACTCGCCTGTCCCCTTTCCTGGCAAAACCAAGCTGAACTTTCCTGTGGAGTCGGTCTTATTCTCGGCGTAGAGCTCCCCATCCCTGAAAACCTGAACTGACGCATCCTTCGCTGGCTCGCCGTCATCAAAGATCGCATACAGGTCAACTGTCACCCTCTGGCCTATGAACATCCTGTGGCCAAAGGCTGGCATGGTCTCAAGGACAAGGGCCAGGACAAGGATCGCAAAGATCAATCTCTTCAAAATCCATCACCTCAAATTTGAGCATTGTTCATTGTGCATAACATCTCAGGACGAGCTCTGGCCAGATATCCTGCGGCAGACCCGCTCACCACACACTCCACAAGGATGACGGGGACATGAGATGCCAAGATGAGAATTGAGATCTCGCGAAAGCCTTCGCCTATGGCCAAAAGCTCGGCGAAGACCATCAAAGCCGCCAGTAGAACAGCCGCTCCGCCAGCCAGAGCTCCGAAGACGAACTCTCTGTTGGGCAGCTCAAATGACAAACGTCGCTGGAAGATCTGCCAGGCCAGAAGTGCGGGAACTCCCATGTTCAAGGCGTTTATTCCCAGCGCTGTCAGTCCCCCATGTTGAAAGAAAGCTGCCTGCAAGGCAAGTGCCACGAAGACGCTCGCAAAAGCCCTCCTTCCGAGGATTATCCCTGCCAGGCCGTCCAGCAGCAGATGAACTGATGTCGGTCCGACCGGAAAATGGGCCAGGCTCGCCACGAAGAGGGCGGCGGTCACCAGCGAGATCTTTGGTATCTCCTCGGCAGTTGTTTTGTACAGAGAAAAATAAAGCAGAACGCTGGTGGCTAGAAAGCCTGTCACAAGCATCCATGCTGGAAGAACTCCGTCGGCGATGTGCACCAAAGGCTTTGCCTCCTCTATTTCCCTACCCAAAATGTAAGAAAAACAGTCGGAGCTATCTGATCGTACTCAAGATCGTCGCCCGCTTTATAATGACCCTGTGGATCATCTGCACTTGCCTTCCAGGTGCCTTTCTCCTGGATGGTTGCCTCAAAGCTCAAGACCCACAGGCCTGGACGAGTTAGCTGGAGATTCAATGAACCGTCTGGGGAACTGCCCTCCAGCTCAGTCTTCTGAGCATGCTGCACCATCAGTACATCATCGGGAGATCTTGTCACAATAGCGCTGTAGCTGCCTGCGATGGGCCTTCCGTTCCAGAATGCTTTTGCCTTGAACTCATCGCCTGACTTTTGGCCATAGGGATCCGTTTCGGGCACAATCTCCAATCCTTCGCCGTCTGACCAGTCAAATCCATGGCCAGACTGCACGGGTATGAGGGCCCGGGCATACTTTTCTACAAGATTCCTGTTGCCGGAAGAACCATACCATGCTGGATCAAAGAGTGTGGACTCTGCCTGCAAATCCAGAATGTAGCATCCTTTTTCGCCTGGAGATATCCTTCCCAGGAGGCCTGATTTGTAGGGCTCTAGGACGAGGTCGGATACCTTGCCGTCTGGAGAGATCAACCTTGCTACAGGCAGGTCGAGAAGTTTGGACTCAGCCTCCCCTCCGTGACCGTAGGCGATCCAGACTTTCATATCAGATTGCAAGGCTGGTTTTTCTGCAAACTCTGCATAGAGCGAGTGAGCCGAGCCAAAAGCTACAAGCGCCACGAGCATTGATAACAGTGCAATTACTTTCATAATTATCATGCAGTTTTCACAATAAAAAAACTGAGATGAAATAGGCGATCACTTTTGCACTCGCATTCATGCTCATTGCTCCAAAGAAGCTGAGATTGAATCAGGACGGTTCTCGTATTACTCACCAAAATAGTAGTAACAATTAATAGATAAATACTTTTCGAAAATAATATTATAAAACTACATCTTTATATGCTTTTGTATGCTCACCGTTTCATCCTCCAATAGGCCAGCAAGGCGAGGACGACCACCAGTAAAGCGCCTGATGCGGGTGTTCTTTTGGCCTGATCTTGAGGCGGGGAGACCGTCAAATTGGACCCATTTGAGACGAAATCCAATTGATCTCCGATTGCTTGCTCCTTCATAGCTGCAAGAACATCAACATAGGCGATCTTCTTGCCAGATGGAGAGCCCATTGCAGCAACATCCACCACAAAGGAGTAGTTGCCTGGTGCTATATCCTTGGCCCTTAGCGTGCAGTTGTACCTGGTGATGCCTGCTGGAAAGACATACTTGATCATTTTGGGACAATCGACACTAAGGCCCTCGCTCAGGTTTTTGAAGACAAGTTGCACATAAGCACCATTGCTTCCCAAGCCCTTCACAGCCACTGTGAAATTTGCCTCGCTGTTCGGGGTCAGACTGATGGGCGAGACATCGACCACCTTGAACCAGTAAGATCCGCATGCATGGCCTGTCAGGAGCAAAAGGAGCATCAACAGCGAAATTGAAAGGACTGTTTTCATAAAAGAACTGTTATGCTGGAAAATTATAAAGATGTTTTGGGACACGCCGCTCCTCTCTCAAGCTCCCAGCGAAGCAGATCACCACAGCAAGATGCCAAAATACCTTGCAGCATAAAACATGCCCACTGCTATAACCAGCAGCCCGAAGAATTTGGTGGTCCAGGCTCCAAAAGCGACATACTTTTCGCCGATCCTTCCTCCGACTGCACGAGAAAATGTGGCGATGGGGATGATGGGCACTCCGTGGCCCACGCCGAAGATGAAGAGCATCAGGCCTCCGCCCAGGGGTGTGACATTCTGGGATGCCAGCCAGATCAAAACAGGCAGAACCATTGAAAGGGCACATGGAGCCCAGCCTAGTGCAAAGAAAATTCCAAGAGTGAAGGCTCCGATGAATGCCGAATGCCTGAAAAGGCCTACTGATGCCTCGACTGATCTTTGCATCAGCCCTGGACCCTTTTCTCGGACCTCGGCCTGCCGGATGCGAGAGGCTACGGGCCCGAGGATCTCCTCCAGGGGCTTGAGGCTGCCAATTCCAAGAAGGATCATGATGCAACCGGCTACGAGGTCGAACAGCTTCGAGTCACGTATGAACATGCCGACCTGGGATACAAACAGCCCGAGCACAAAGAAGACGGTGGCCATTCCAAGGGTAAAGGCAACTCCAATCATGAAGCCTTCTTTTGATGTGGAGACGCTCCTGCGCAGATACTCATCCTTTCTGTGCAATGTCAGCACATAGGAGAACACGGCAATCAGCAGAGCAATTGAACAGGGAGCAAGCGATGTTAAAATCCCAAGGAAGAACATCCCCAAGGCTGAGACATCCTGCCGCGAGACCTCGCCCTCCAGGCCCTCCCACTGTGATTTTTTAAGTTCCTGCAGCTTTTTCAAAAGCGTCTCGGAACTCTGTACCCCATCGACCACACCCGATCCTACGCGGTAGACATGGTAGACCCCGGCGATGCCACCGTCTCTGTCGATCAGGAGGATGGTGGGATTGGAGGAGCCACCTCTCACATTCCAGTAATCAAGGTACTTGCTGCCGATGGCGTAAGGCTCGATGTCCTCTGTCCAGGGCCAGGTTATGTTGAGCTTCCACCATTTTTCGGCCAGAGATTTGCCATCTTGAGAATAGCGATTCTTCCTGAGGTTCAATGTGATGATCTGCGCTCCAGGGTCCATGGCTTTCAGCCTGGCCAGCTCGCTTAACTGGCCTTTCAAGGACTTCTCGCACTCCACGCACAGAGGGATTTCGATGTTAGTTATGTGCAAGACAACGGGGGTCCCGCGAAAGTCCTCCAGCGAGAAGTTCCGCCCATCTGCGCCAGTGGCTGTAAAATTGGGAGCCTTCACCAGGTCAGAGCCAGATGAGACTGCCAAAAAATAGCAAAAAAACAAGATGGCAGCTGCCGGACGCCAGATCTTAAACGAGATCGCTTTTTCTCGGGGCATTTAGCCTACCACTCATCTCCATTCAGCGCCATTTTGCTGGTAGTAGTAGATTGAGTCCTTGATGTAGGCATTGATCTGATCTACGCTCATGGCATCGACCTGGCTGTGCCATGCCACCTGCACCTCTCCGTCAGGCCCTTTGATCAGAGTTATGAAGATCGTCGTCGGCACATACAGCATTCCGCCTGTTGGGTTGTAGACGGACAGAACCTCTGTTGCCTTTTCCAGGCCGCTTCCCTCGCCAAGTATGTCGTAGTAATCCAGATCTGAGCCAAAGGTCGCCAGTGGCTCCTTTAAGTTCTCCATCTGCTCGACACAGGGCTTGCAGGTACTGCTATGAACCAGGATGATCACAGGCTTCTTCTTAAGGGCATCTGTGACCCAACTGGGATGATCGACAGAGGTTCCAGAACCCGCATGCTGTGATGGATACACTATCCACCAATCGTCATCGTCAAGGCCGAGTGCATGCGCCGGCTGGTAGCTGCTCCAGTCTTTTGAAAGTGCAATCCCATTCAAAGCTTGTGAAGCCATTGCTGCCAATGCGAGCAATAACAGGAATTTCATGGTACTATCATGCATAATTGAGACCCCCAAAGATCAGATACCCCAACTACCTGAAATTATTTAAAGCTTCATTTTTCAAGTTGGCGCTCAACTGAAGATCTGCGCCAAGCTTGCGCATCTCCTGGAAAAATCCCGGATAGGATACATCCACGGACTCGGCCGTGTCGATCCTCGTTTCGCCTGCCACAAAGCCTGCCACCGTCAGCGCCATGACTATCCTGTGATCGTGGTGGCCGTGCAAATCGGCACCGTGCAGCTCTCCTCCGACGATCTCCAGCCCGTCGGACCGCTCGCGAATGTCAGCTCCCATCTTCGACAGCTCCACTGCCATGGCATGCAGCCGGTCAGTCTCCTTGTGCCGGACGTGCTCTGCATTCTTGACCACCGTCTTGCCACGGGCCACGGCGCCGATGACTGCGATGGTAGGCACCAGGTCAGGCGTAAGGCTCGCATCCACCTCAATTCCCTGCAGCTCTCCGCCCTTGATCCAGAGGTCTCCTGACTCCTTATCCCACGAGACCTTCGCACCCATGCGAGAGAGGATATCGATGATCGCAAAGTCTCCCTGGCGAGATGGCAAGATGCCTTTGACGGTGACCTCAGATCCCGTGACTGCAGCCGCTGCCAGTGGATAGGATGCAGATGAGAAGTCTCCGGGAATTGTGTAGTCTTGCAAGTTGTATTCCTGGTTCCCAGGCACGAAGAACTCCTGCGTGCCGGCCTGAACACGTGCGCTCGCATCCGCCAGCATGTCGAGTGTGATCTCTGCATAGGGCCGCGACTTAAGATACCCCTCTATCACTATCTTTGTATCGCCCCTGGCCAGGGGCGCGGCGATGAGCAGCGCAGAGAGAAATTGCGAGCTGACACCGCCATTCAGCCTGGCCGTGCCCCCTCGCATCCTTCCTCTGATCACCAATGGCGCTTTGCCGTTATTGCGGATGGAGAAGGCAGTAGCGCCCAGGTCCTCAAGAGAGCTCAAAAGCGGACCGTTGGGCCTGGTGCGGATGGATGCGTCTCCGGTGAGCACTGCTCCGTCAGTCAGGGCCGCCACAGCAGAGCAGAAGCGCAGCGTTGTGCCGGAGTTGAGGACGTTGATCACATCGTCAGGAGTCTGAGGCATGCTCGAGACGCCTTGAATCTTAACTTCGTCGTCCAAAGATATCTTCGCGCCGAATGCCTCGCAGGCGGAGATGGTCGCCTTTGTGTCTGCGGAGATGAGGGGGCGCTTTACTGTGCCCCCAGGCCCCAATGCAGTTATCAGAATAGCGCGGTGTGTGTAGCTCTTGGAGGGCGGGGCATAGACCTCGCCTGACAGAGAAGAGCGTTCGACTGACGCAATCATGATCTGAAGGTGGTACTTTGGAGTATAAGAAATATGCCATGAAATGACTTGACAGAGGGAGGCCCCCACTCCTCTACCACAGTCGCCGTTCTTAGTACGGCATTCGACGTAGTACGACACAAGTCGTATATATCAATTGCGGCCATCTCATCGACTACAACGACAGCATTAATTGCACACAACACCAGTTGCATCGAAATGAACCAGACAGAGCCCACCAGAGGCGTTTCCTTGTTGATCGGAGACCCAAAAAAGGCCATTTTGATGCTCTCCGGACCAATGGTGGCAGCCATGATGATGATGGCCGCATATAACCTTGTAAATGCCATCTTGGTCGCAGGCCTTGGATCAGATGCCCTTGCAGCAGTTGGTTTCTTGTGGGCAAGGCTTTATGCATCACGCATGAGATCTGCCGAGGACTTTTGCAGGCACAGGATCGAAGCTTGAGCTGCAGCCTGCACCTTTGAGCAACCACGATAGCAATTGAAGCAGCAGAAAGTTCTTTACCTGAAAAGAGGACATTTTTTCGTCCGTGAAGAATCAGAGCAACCCTAAGCCCCATGCAAATTCCCACTTTCGCCTGGTCTCCGACTTTGAGCCTGCAGGATCCCAACCGGAGGCCATCAAACAGCTCGTTTTGGGCCTCAAGGAAGGAAGAAGGTTCCAGACACTGCTCGGCGTCACCGGATCGGGCAAGACCTACACTGTGGCAAATGTCATAGAAAAGGTCCAGAAGCCGACGCTCGTCATCGCTCATAACAAGACCCTGGCGGCTCAGCTCTACAACGAGTTCAAAGGGTTCTTTCCAGAAAACAGGGTGGAGTACTTCGTCTCCTATTACGATTACTATCAGCCGGAATCTTATCTGCCAGCCAAGGACCAGTATATCGAAAAAGACTCGCACATCAATCCCAAGATCGAGCAGATGAGGCTTGCCGCCACTGCATCCTTGTCTTCGCGGAGCGATGTGATCGTTGTGGCATCAGTCTCCTGCATCTATGGCCTTGGCAACCCCGAGAACTTCCAGAATATGGGTTTTGAGCTGAAAGTTGGAGACATGATAGAGAGGAGGGAGATCCTGGGAAGGCTCATCGACATTCTTTACGAGCGTAACGACCTGGACCTTGCCCCGGGACGCTTCCGCGTCAAAGGAGATACCATCGACCTTGTTCCAGGGTACTTCAACGATATCATCCGCATCGAGCTGGACGGAGATAAGGTGGACAGGATCTTTGAGATAGACAGACAGACAGCTCTTCGGAGAGAGGAGATGGACTACTTCTTCGTATACCCTGCGAGACACTATCTGATCCCGGAGGAGGAGCAGAAGGCTGCCATAAAGTCCATTGAGATGGAGCTGGAAGAGCGGCTGCCACAGCTTGGCATGATCGAAGCCCACAGGCTGAAGCAGCGCACACTGCACGACCTTGAGATGATCCAGGAGACTGGCAGTTGCAAGGGCATCGAGAACTATTCCCGGCACTTCGACCACCGCCTGCCTGGAGAGCCTCCTTACTGCCTGCTGGACTACTTCCCGGAGGACTTTCTGCTTATCATCGACGAGAGTCACCAGACCCTTCCTCAGCTCAGAGCCATGTACCATGGAGACCTCTCCCGCAAGAAGAACCTCGTCGACTATGGCTTCCGCCTGCCTAGCAGCTATGACAACCGGCCACTGCGCTTTGAGGAGGTCGAGAGGTACATGAAGAATGTGATCTTCGTCTCTGCGACTCCCGGCGACTATGAGCTTGAACACTCTGGAGCCGTTGTGGAGCAGATCATCAGGCCCACAGGCCTGCTGGACCCTGAAATAGAGGTGCGGCCAGTAGAGGGGCAGGTAAGAGATGTGATGCAGGAGATCCGCACTGTCGCCTCAAGAGGAGATC
This sequence comes from Methanothrix sp., assembly GCA_030372945.1. Lineage (GTDB taxonomy): Archaea > Halobacteriota > Methanosarcinia > Methanotrichales > Methanotrichaceae > Methanothrix. The sequence continues at coordinate 11,042 of JAUCQD010000252.1, forward strand.
GGGCGCTTGTGACTACGCTCACCAAGCGTCTGGCAGAGGAATTGACAGACTACCTAAGCCACAACGATGTCAAAGCGCGGTATCTGCACTCGGAGATCCAGGCACTGGAGCGAACTGAGATCGTACGCGAGCTGCGGCTTGGCAAGTTCGACGTGCTGGTGGGCATCAACCTCCTGAGGGAGGGGCTGGACATCCCTGAGGTAGGCTTCATCGGGATCCTCGATGCTGACAAAGAAGGATTTTTGCGAGACGAGAGAAGCCTGATTCAGACCATCGGCAGGGCCTCGAGAAATGCCAGCTCAAAGGTTGTTCTCTACGCCGATAACATGACAGGCTCCATCAGCAGGGCAGTGGAGAAGACAAAACTCAGGCGCACATTGCAGATGGCCTACAACCAGGAGCGGGGCATCGTCCCCAGGACCATCAAGAAGCCCATCAAAGAGAGGATGGTAGATATCACCGACACCAAGCATATTCCCAAGGCAGAGATTGCAAACGTCATCATCGAGCTGGAGGCTGAGATGAGAGCTGCGGCTGAGAGGCTTGAGTTTGAGAGAGCAATCCAGCTCAGAGATACTCTCAGGAGGCTGGAAAGGGAGGCTTGATGAGATGCCATGTGGCGGGTGGCCGCAGCATATTTAAACTGGACAAAGGATGGAGGACATAGGAGATGGGAATGAGACGAGTGATACCGATCCTATTCATATTATCAGCGATAATTATCCTTGCACACAGCAAGTCCTCTGTTCAGATCGGCGGAGATGACGGCAAATCGTTGCTCAAAGATCTGGCAAACAATTCGACCATTAATGTTGAGGTCAACAAGACATCGATCAACCTCACTCACGATGTCGTGACAGTTCAATTGAGCGGCAATGACGGCACGGGATTGCTGAAGAACCTGACGAACAGCTCTTTGAATGGCTCCAATAACACGACAGGCAACCTTTCCACGTGGGGGTCCAAGCCTCGCACACCGCCTGTTCCCCCGGCGTATGATGAACGGGCAGCTCAAACATATGCGGTCCTCAGACAAAATCATTTGGGGGCGCTTTAAGCAGTTCAGCTTTGAAGAGGAGGAACGAGCGTTACATGATGCGGGGTACGGGATTCGAACCCGCGAACTCCTGCGAGACAGGATCTTAAGTCCTGCGCCTTTGGCCAGCTTGGCAAACCCCGCGCCGTTCTTGACCTCATGCGCAATGGAGCATGATGCATAAATCAGTTTCGGAAAAAAGTTTTACGGGGCCGCTATCAGGCCCCAATTAGGCATTTGTCCTGAGGGGCCCTAGTTTTGGGCAGGTGGCATATCAGCGCTGGCGCCTGTAGCTGCAGCCTGGCCTTCTTCCACGTGCAAGCTGGCCAGCAGGTTTTGGGTGACGTCCTGCGGATATGTTGATGTCATGGCAACATAGGTTTGGCCAACTGATACTGGCCCGCACTCTGTGCACTCTTTTGCGTCCAGCCAATACAATGCACTGTACAGCTTGGCATCTGCAGGTATTCCCTGAACCCCGGCGAGGGGAACGAATGTGGCTGCAAAGCCTGCCTTTCCATCGATGATCGTATCATCGATAGAGGTGGCATTGAGGCCGTTGAGGTACATCTGCAGTTGCATCAAGCTCTTGTGCATTGAGAGGGTTGCATCAGTCAAGTCGTTGTAGTGTGTTACACCAATTATTGCATAGGTCGAGTTATCGGTGAATATACGCATCTGATATGCAGTTGCATAAGCATTTTGTGTAGGTTGAGCCATTTGAATCTGATACTGGATATTCGTGTTCAGGTCGAAGGAGACCACATAGGGTCCAAGCTGGCTGCTATCTGGAGTTGCCATTGCCAGTGATGATATCATCAGCAAAAAGGCTGAAAGCAATAACAATTTCACTTAATTTTCACCCCAAACAACCTCAGCGCTTTCATCCTAGAAAAGCCTTCCTCTGATATAGATCTCGTATTATTCCCTTGTGAGCATCAAGCTCAAATAAGCCATTCATCACTGCAGCCCTAAATGACGCCTCAAAACAATTGTCCTGGAATTTACACTCTCGTCCTTTACATGAACAGAGCAAAGGAGATGCAGATCGGCTCACTGGGCGTCCTTGAATTTGCTCCAGGCTACTACTCCTACACAGGCTCGGCGCGAGGTCCGGGCGGACTGAGGCGTGTGGACAGACATATTCAGGTTCTTTTGGGCCAAAAGAAGACCAGGAGATGGCATATCGATTATCTTCTGCCT
>JAUCQD010000253.1 GCA_030372945.1 Methanothrix sp.
AATAATAATATTAGCAGTGGAACCAGTGAGAAGATCCCATAGTAGGCCAGGGCAGCGGCCAGAAGAGATGCATCGTCTTTTTGCCATTCTGAAAAAGCCTCCTGAAGAGTTCGCAAAAATGCCTTCAGGCGCATAAAATATACCTTAGCGCAAGATTGGAGATGAGAAGGGAATCCTGTCAGCTCCCTTTCAAATCCTCTCTTTGGGTGATGTTCTTTATCTCCTGCTTCAGGTCCTCTGGCAGCCCCTTGATCTCCACATCCAAAAAGCCCCTGACGATTACGCTCGTGGCCTCCTCGGTTGTAAGCCCACGGGCCATGAGGTACTCCAGCTCCTCCTCGGATATTCGGCCGACGGCTGCCTCGTGGGACATGTCCAGATCACGGCTCTGGCCGTCCAGCTCCGGAATGGAGTAGATCCTGCCTTTCTCTGACAAAAGCAGCCCCACGCATTCCAGGTGCGCCCTTGCACCCGGAACTCTGCCGGTCATCCTGCCCCGTGCGATGACCTCTCCGCCCACTGAAACGACACGTGAGATGGACTCAGCGGACGTTTCGGGCGCATTGAGAATCACATTGCTGCCGATATCGATGTTGCCCATGGTGGAATAGACCACTGTGTTGAAGCTGGCAACAGCTCCACGGCCTGCGAGGGTGGCTGTGGGGAAGGTCTGAATGGTCTTCACTGGGCGCAGCAGTATGTAGTTGTTTGAGAGAGAACCTCCTTCTGCGATTGAGATTCCCGTTCTCGGCCGGACCTCCACCTCCTTGCCCCAGCTATGCACCATCGTGAAGCTCACGCGCGCATTCTTCTGGATGAAGAACTCCGAGACGCCGATGTGCAGTCCGCGCTGCACATGCGCTGGCGTTGTGCAGCCAGTTATGACGTGCAGCTCCGACCCTTCCTCAGCGATGATGACATTGTGAACGCGCTGGTTGAGGTTTGTCGATCCAAGGTACAGACAGCTCTTGACTGGGAAGACGGTCTTCATGCCTTTCTTGGCGCGAATAAAATAGCCGGCAGGAGGAGAGGTCGCAACATCGGCAGTGTATTTGTCTGCATCTGGTGCCACCAGCTTCCACCAGTAGTCCTGAAGATAGTCATACTTCTTGAGGGCGCTGGCAATATCCATGATCTCCACGCCTTCGTAAAGCGATTTGGCCACAACGGGCGTCTGGTCCATCTGCACATAAGCTCCTGATGACTCTGCATCGAGCTTTACGCCTACATCCAGAGCCGCCTCCTTGACTATGCCTGGAAGCTCCTCTGCCTTCTCAACGATGTTTTGTGGCTTTGCCTCAGACTCGTAGCTTTGCAGGTCAACGTCGGTGCCATAGAGGGCCCTCTTCTCCCGCGCTCTGCGGGCTTTCTCTTCTATGTCTGACACATGCATCCCGCACACCCCTCATATCCGCTTCTTTTGATCTGCGCCAGGATCTCGCCCGGATTGCCACTGCAGACTATTGACCCGCCGAGCATTACATGAGCCCTGTCGGCCTTCATGTACTCCAGGATGTGGCCGAAGTGCGTGATGATTATCCCCGACTTGGTTCTGGAGCTCGGACGCCTGTCCTTTTGCGTCAGGGAGTTGATGGCGTCTCCGATGAGCTTGATGTTCTCCAGGTCCACTCCAGAGTCAGGTTCGTCGAGCATGACGAAGTCCGGTTGCTGGGCCAGAAGCTGGACCATCTCCGAGCGCTTGACCTCTCCTCCGGAGAAACCGCGATTGACATCGCGCTCTGCGAAGGCTGCAAAATCCATCTTCTTTAAAATTGCCAAAACATCGGCTTTGGGATTGATGATCCTGATGAGGTCCTTGAGCCTCAGGCCACGGATTGCGGGAGGACGTTGGAAGGCCATGCCAATGCCAAGCCTTGCCCGCTCGTCCATGGACATATTTGTGATATCCTTTCCTTTGAAGACGATTCGTCCTCCATCAACTCTGTACCTGGGAATTCCAGCGATAACATTCAAGAGGGTGGTTTTACCTGTCCCATTGGGCCCAAAGAGAGCATGGGTCTCGCCAGATCCTATTTTAAGGTTGAAGTTCTTCAGAACCTGCTTATTGCCGATGCTGGCCGACAGATCAACAATCTCCAGCAGCCACATCACCTCCAATGATCTAACTTAGATGTCCTTGGAATATAATATCCTTTTCAGCGGAAAAACCAAATACTGAATAGATGTGATGTTGCATCATGATCAAGGGCAAGTCTTGGGTCTTCGGAGACGACGTGGATACTGATGTGATCATACCCGGCAAGTACCTCAGGACCAAGGACACAAAGCTTTGGGCAGAGCATGTCATGGAGGGTTTGGACCCCCAGTTTGCCTCAAGGGTCCAGAAGGGAGACGTCATTGTGGCGGGCCGAAACTTCGGCAGCGGCTCCTCTCGAGAGCAGGCACCAAGAGCCCTGAAGGAGGCGGGAGTTGCCGCGGTGGTGGCCAAGTCCTTTGCCCGCATATTTTACAGGAACGCCATCAATGTCGGGCTGCCCTTGGTGGAGGCAGATGTGGATTGCAAAGACGGCGACGAGGTAGAAGTTGACCTTGCCTCGGGAACCGTTCGCGTGGGCGACAGAGTGATCCAGGGAAGCAGGCTTCCTGACTTTTTGCTGGAGATTTTGCAAGCTGGAGGCCTGGTGGCCCATCGGAGACAGCAAAAGAAAGTGGCCTGATCTACATGATATTTCCCGAGGACTACAAATCGGTGGGCATAAAGGATCAAGAGCATCGGGGCGAGCCCATCTACTTTGCCGCACAATACCTCATCAACCAGGAGGGTCCGAGGCTTTATCGCGTGCAAAGCAAAGGCAAGGGTTTCATGAGGCAACTGGAGAGCCTGGAACTGATTTCATCCGGCACTGAGATTGTGTTTTATCCGGGGAAGGTTGACACTCGCAACCGGGCAATGATGATAGATCTGGCGGCAGAAGTATGCCGCAGCAGAGGCGCGAACACAGTCGTCTTTAAGGGACCTGATGAGCACATGACATTCGTCAAAGACCCTGACCCTGCAGCAGTCCTGACCATCGAGGTCTTGGATGTCTCTCCGCCCGATCCCCCGTGGCTCGTGTATGTGCTGGAGAGGCTGGAGCGCTGCGGCGTGCTGGGCGATCTGACGGTTCGATTTTTTCCCCGCGTCTTGGATCTGCGCAAGTTCGATTGTGACTGTGTCTACTATCCCTGCCGGGCCTCTGGCCTGGGCAGGTC
>JAUCQD010000254.1 GCA_030372945.1 Methanothrix sp.
ATTCGACGAATATTCTCGCAGATGGCATCTTCATGGCGAAGTGTAGTTTAATTTCTGATATGATCTCGTCCTCCCACTTCATGCCAGGATTGTAAGAGGCAAGAATGAGGACCTTCTTGGGAGAGCTCTCCTGAACAGTAGATGATGCACAGACCATTGACAGAGTAATGACCAAAAACAATCCAAGTGCCAGCATCTTTCCGTTCATGTCTAATAAGTTGCGTTTGTTGAATTAAGAATCTTTCGTAAGAACATCCCCCTTTTCCAATGCTAAAAATCCATCATGAAGAGCACTTCACTCTCCATTCTAAAAACTGATCTCTTCGCCATAGCGCATTGCATCTCACCTCAGAGATGCAGAGATTTCTTCGAGCTTAGAGAGTGAAGCGTCGACCTTTTTGCGCTTTTTCTCCAGGCGCTCTGCGATCGTCGAGATCTGCGCAGATCGCTGTTCGATCATTAGCCTGCAAACTAAAGGTGCTGGCCCGCCGGTATTGGTGCGCAGAGCCACATTGCTCCTCGGGTCAAGGGCCAAGTCCAGCATCTTTGCGCAAAAGCCGCGCTCGCTTGGCCTGAAGCCCGCGATCTCCAGGGCAATTCTGTCGAGATCTGTCATACTTGGCCTCTGACCCGAGGCTGCAATCCTGCCCACGATGCGATGCGCAGTCCTGAATGGCATTCCCGTGCTTCGCACGAGAGAGTCGGCCAGCTCTGTGGCCGTAGTAAAGCCTGCTTTGGAGGCCGCTTCCATCTCTTCTGTGTTGAACTTGAGCGAGGACATGCAGCCGTCCAGGATACGCACAGTGCTTCTGGCCCAGTCCATGCCCCTCCAGAGATGGGGCGTGACCTCTTGCAGGTCTCTGTTATAGCTCAATGGCAGGGCTTTGCAGATGGCCATGGCCGAGACCAGGCTCCCAACGACCGATCCTGTCTTGGCCCGGGCCAGCTCAGCCGTATCCGGATTTTTCTTCTGGGGCATGATGGAGCTGGTAGATGCGAAGAGATTGTCCAGCTCCAGGTAGCCGAACTCCGATGTGGACCATAAAATCAGCTCCTCAGCCATGCGGCTCAGGTCGATCATGAGTATGGATAAAGCAGCCAGGACCTCCAAAACGAAGTCGCGAGTGGAGACTGCGTCCATGCTGTTCTCGACGAGGCCATCGAACCCCAGCAATTGGCATGTCCTGAACCTATCGATCGCAAAACCTGTAGATGCAAAGGCAGCAGCTCCCAGTGGGCTCAGATTGACCCTCTTGTAGGCGTCCTCTATGCGCTCCAAATCCCGCAAAAGAGCATCGGCGTGGGCGAGCAGGTGATGGGCAAGAGTGGTAGGCTGAGCATGCTGGGTGTGGGTGAAGCCAGGGATGATGGTGTCTGTGTGCTCTTCTGCCAGAGTGACCTGCGTTTGAACCAACGAGAGTAGCTCGTCCATCAAGTCGAGCATCTCCGAGCGAAGGGCCAGACGGATGCACGTGGCCACCTCATCGTTCCTGGACCTTCCAGTGTGCATCCTTCCGCCCTCAGGGCCAACCCTTGAGAGAACATAGGACTCTATTGCCTCATGCACATCCTCCCCCTCGCCCAAATCAGATATTCTGAGGCCATCCAGAGTAGCGATGATCTTGGAGCAGACATCCCGTGAGATCAGGCCCTGCTCTTGGAGCATGATGAGATGGGCCTTGTCCACCAGCAGATCTGCCTCAAAGATACGCTCATCTGCAGCGCGTGATGATAGATAGTCCAGCACATCCTGCGAGATCTCTCCGAGCCGCTGGTCGCGAAACATATCAGGTCGTATAGTTGGCGTTTATGTTCACATACTCATGGGTCAGGTCGCAGCCAAATCCTCGTGCTGTTGCCTTGCCAAGGCCCAGATCGATTTTTATTGTAATGGAGTCGCCCGACATGATCTCCCTCGCCTGCTCTAGCACCCCTTCTACGATGCTTCCTGCCTTCACCATGAATACCTCCTGGCCTTTGCCCTCCAGCCCCAGGGTGACTTTTGCTGGGTCCATCTCTGCGCCAGAGTACCCCACGGCACAAATGATCCTGCCCCAGTTGGGATCTGCGCCAAAGACTGCGGTCTTGACAAGGCTGCTTCTTGCCACAGCCTTCGCGGCAAGGCGAGCGTCTCTCTCGCTCTTTGCTCCTGTCACTTTAGTCTCGAAGTATTTGCTGGCACCCTCGCCATCTTTCGCCATCATCCGAGCAAGCTCTATGCAGACATACCTCAGAGCCTCACAGAAATCTTCAACCCTGCACTTTACCTGAGCGGTGGCTGTGATGAGCACAGTGTCGTTTGTGCTGGTATCACCGTCCACAGTCAGCATATTAAAGCTGTCTTGGACTGCATCCTTCAAACAACCTCTCAGGGTCTCCGCTGTCAGGTCTGCATCTGTGTAAAGGAAGCAGAGCATTGTGGCAACATTCGGCTCGATCATGCCTGCCCCCTTGACGATGCCTGCCACGCGCACTCCCTTGTGCTCCACTGCGATCTCTTTGACACGGGTGTCCGTCGTCATGATGGCTCGCGCAGCTTCGGCGCTCGCATTCTTATCGTCTCTGAGCTTGGCCTTGGCATCTTCAAACAACTTGGCGACAAGCTCCATGTCCATGTATCTGCCGATCACGCCTGTAGAGGCTACAGCGATCATCCTTTCATCGGTGCCCAGGAAACCTGCCATAAGTCGTGCCATCTTTTTGGCGTCCTCAAGCCCGCGCTGACCGGTGTATGCATTGGCACAGCCGCTGTTGGCAATGACGCCCTCCAGGCGGCCAGCGGCCATCAGGTGCTCAGCAGTGACGTCCAGTGGTGCAGCCCGAACCTTGTTGGTGGTGAACATGCCAGCCGCGATGCCAGAAGCCGCAATCAGAGCCAAGCCCCACTTGCCCTGACGGACTCCGGATGCCCTCACTCCAGGAACGGCACAAATGCCGCCATCAATTATCTGCATGTTGCATCCCAAGGCCCGATATGATGTCGCCCCTCGTCACAATTCCAACCAGACGGCCCTCCACGACAACAGGCAGACGATTGATCCTGTGGCGGGTCATGATGCTGGCCGCCTCCTCGACTGTGTCGTCCGGCCCTACCTCGTGCAGATTTCTGCTCATGACATCTGCAACCTTCTGTTTGGGAATCTCATCCATGCTGGCGCGCATCTTCTCCCACTTCACAAGATCTCGGAAGGGAACCTCGAAGACCTCGAAGGGGCTTGGAAGCCAGAGATTGCCGCTATCCTCTTCCACTGATAAAAGGCGCAATAGGTCTGATTCCGAGACGATGCCCACCAGTCGCTCCCCGTCCAGTACCGGCATGCCGCTGATCTTGTTCTCGCGCAAGATACGCGCAGCTTCGCTCACAGATCTGTCTGCCTGGATGCTTATGGGCTTGACGTTCATGACATCTCTGACTCTCATGCATCTCACCGTCCTTGCTGTTCAGGGCGCCATTCCTGGGAACCACAGACCTGTTCTCTCGTCGAGGCCTGCCATGAGGTTCATATTCTGAATGGCCTGGCCTGATGCGCCCTTCACCAGGTTATCTATTGCAGATATTACTACCAGCCTGTCGCTGCCCCTCTCAGGCTCAAAGCTTATGTCGCAGAAGTTTGAGCCGCGCACAGAACTCAGCTTGGGAACGCTGTCTGCCATGCGCACGAAATGGGCATTCTCGTAAAACTTGCTGTAGATCTCCCTGATAGCTGCTTTATCTTGAATCGTCTCCACAGCATCTTCGCGGGCGAAGACATGCGCAGTCGTTAGGATTCCCCGTATGGCTGGCACGACGTGTGGTGTGAAGTTGACGATTATTCCAGGAGAGAGGCGGCCCAGCTCCTGCTTGATCTCAGGGACGTGCCGGTGTGCAGTTAGCTTGTAAGGTATCACATTTTCTGCCATGTTAGGATAGTGGCTGGTATCAGTTGGCTCCGCGCCTGCGCCGGAGATGCCAGACTTGGAGTCGTAGACCACTCGCTGCACAAGGCCCGCGCTCGCCAGCGGGGCGACTGCAAGCGTGGCTCCAGTAGGGTAGCAGCCTGGATTTCCCACGAGCTTGGCCCTGGCGACCTCGGGATGCAGCTCTGTCAGCCCAAATACAGCGTCCCTCGGTGCGCGGTGTTTTGTGCCATAGGTCTTCTCGAAGACGTCCACAGGCAAACGGTAATCAGACGAAAGGTCGATGACGCGGCTTCCGGCGTCCAGAAGCTCAGGTACCCAGTCCATAGCAGTGCCATGGGGGACGGCAGTGAAGACGAAATCGCAGCCCTCAGCCACCTCTTTGGCTGTGGGCGCAGTGAAATTCAGAGAGCAAATGCCTTTCAGGTGGGGATGAACAGATGCCACAGGCTTTCCTGAGAGCTTGCGGGAAGTGACTGCAACTACCTTGACCTCAGGATGATTTGCCAGAAGGCGCAAAAGCTCCCCGCCGGTGTAACCTGATCCACCGACAATTCCTACTTCTATCATAAGAAATTCGAATGAGCTAATGATATAAATTCGCAACGCCACAGCAGCATAAAGACGAAGATAATTCGGCCAGGCAGCGAGCGGCATTCTCTATCCTGTCCTTTTGTTCAAGCACAGCAAGCCAGCGTTCAGGAATCCAGTGGGGGCCCCTGGCCGCTCCAAAGAGTGCCCCAGCGATGGAGGCAATGGAGTCTGCGTCGCCTCCGTAGCTTGCCGCCATGATCAGGGCTTCTTCAGGCTCAAATTTGAGGAAGCAGTAGAATGCAGCAGGAACAGTCTCCACGGCCAAAGGAGAGTTCCTGATCAGCCCCAGGGCATCCTCTGGCTCGAGGCTTCGCAAAGACTGAACCCACAAAAGCCTCTCAGCGAATTCGGCATCGATCCGGCTGGCCTGAGATGCAGAGAACCTCAGGACCTTCTCTCTTGACATGCCGTTCAGGCAAAGGGCTACGCCTACCGCAACTGCAATGGCGCCTGCGCGGGCGGCCCTGCTGCTGTGAGTGGGCAGGCTCTGCAAATCTGCGTAGCTCTTCACGATATTCAGGTCAGTGTGGTACAACAGCCCAATTGGAGCCGCACGCATGGCAGCTCCACAGGTGGGAACAGGCAAGCCTGACTCCTTCCAGGAGACTCCAGCGATCATACTCTCAACAGCAGATCTGGTGGCGAAGCCCACGCCCCTGTTGAGCCGATCGTCCAGCGTCCAGGTCGTGCCCCATTCTGCGAGCTTATCCGCGAATCTTTCTGCAGAGAAGCCACATGATTCGATCAGGGACTCGGCAAGCATGAGGGTCTCCTCAGTGTCATCTGTGAACTGGCCAGCCCTAAGGCCAGTATGAAAGTGCCCATCGGGAGCTGGCATCATGTCCCGAACAATGCCAAACTTGGCGCGGACCTCCTCGGCAGTGTAGCCTTCTGTGGGCATTCCAAGGGCATCGCCCACCGCAGCTCCAAGAAGGCATCCGCGAAAGCGGTCAAGCATATCCATGGCAGATTGAAGGGTCGCAATGGAACTAATAACCATCGGAACTACTGTCCCAGAGGAGGAGCGGCAAAGGATTATTGAGCAATCCTGCCATCAAACCCATTATGAACTCTCACCTGTCTGCCTGGAACAGCGACTATTGCAGGCGCGGCCGCCTCTGGGCAGGTCGCGTGCATGGCCTGCCCGATCTGCCAGCACCCTCCGCCGTGCTGGAGCTTGGCTGTGGCAACGGGAAGACGCTTGGCTGCATGCCCGCAGGCTGGCAGGTAACTGCGCTGGACGTATCCCTCGAGGCCCTACGCCTTTGCCGACGCAGTGTGCAAAAAGCCGAATTGATCCTGGCCGATGCCAGGGCCTTGCCCTTCCAGGATGAGAGCTTCGATGCAGTCTTTGCCTTTCATGTAACAGGCCACTTGCCGGGCCCGGGCCGCCGTGCGCTTGCTCGCGAGGCTGCTCGCGTTCTCACATCCGGTGGAAGGCTGTTCTTTCGCGAGTTTGGATTGGAGGATATGAGAGAAGGGCATGGCGAGGAGGTGGAGCCCGGGACCTTTCGGCGCGGATCAGGCATAATTACGCATTATTTCGCTAAAGCAGAGGTCGAAGAGCTTTTTTTGGGGATGAAACCACTATTTGTCGGGACACAACGCTGGAAGCTGCGCGTAAAGGGCGATGATCTGGTGCGCTGCGAGGTGGATGCAGTATTTCTGAAGGTTTGACGGAGGCTCTTCGCTGTCTTGTAAATCAAGGGCTGAAACTTCCAATTGTCTCTGCTCCTCTGTTGTGAAATCGTAATGCTCGGAGATCACCACAGAGACGCAGCAGCGCAGAGGAAAATTGGCTCCTCGCTGTTTTGTGTGGGTAAATCCGGGGATCAAGGGATTCACATCTACGAAGTGATCCCCGGAGATCAATATTCGTGGGCAACAAATCGATATCATCCACCTCATTAGTCCGACTTCGGAATGACTCTAAATCCTGGATTAGCTGGTTGCCATCCTGAAGTTACCCACAGAAAATAGCGAAGATCC
>JAUCQD010000255.1 GCA_030372945.1 Methanothrix sp.
TTATAAACTCATTTAATAAATTAGTAGGAACAATTGGTTATATCTAGACCAAGTCAGTCGAAGATCTCAGTCTGTTGGGGATCTAACGTGGGCTTTAGTTAGGACGGGATCTGGTGGCTGAGACGAGAACAAGGAATGGTGATTGTTTATGAATCATCCTGAACGTGCCTTCTCTTTCAGGGAGATCGGAAGCGAAGACGAACTTGTCAAGGCGATGTTCAATCACAAATGGCCTCTTTGCTACAGCTTTTATCACAAGAAGCTATTGTACTTGAGCGATGGCGATAGCGAGGATTCGCCAGAATATGCTGTTGTGACCATCGACAGGACTGAAGGGCGCTTTGGCATTCATGGCCGCGAGGTTGGCAGGATCAAGCCCGCGAGCATGCTGGCAGCAGAGCTGCCAGGGTTCATTCAAGAGATGAATGCTGGACGCTATCGCAGTGAGAGCCCTGTTCGTGTTGTGGCTGAGCCCAAATGGCATCACCGCTGCCAGCTCTGCGGACTTGAAGGAGAGTTGTGAGGAAGAACTGGTTTCGAGAAAAACAGATAAAAACCAGGATGAGCATGTTCCTCTTTCGAAGAGGAATAAAAAGTGACAGTCAAGAGAGAACAGGTGCTCATAGAGGCTCTGCCATACATTCGCGAGTTCTACGATTCCATCATGGTCTTTAAGATCGGCGGCTCGATAATGTCCGATAGAACCGTACTGGAGGACTTCATACAGGATGTGGTGCTCTTGCGCTACATCGGCATCCACCCCATCATTGTGCACGGTGGCGGGCCGGAGATCTCGCAAGCCATGGAGAAATTTGGCAAGAAGGCTGAATTTGTTGGAGGACTGCGCGTGACTGACAGGGAGACCTTGGGCATTGCCCGCATGGTCCTGCTGGGAAACATCAACGCAGAGCTTGTCAACCTCATCGGCAAGCACGGAGGCAAAGGCATCGGGCTCTCCGGCCAGGACGGCATGTTCCTCAAGGCCAGAAAGAAGTCTCCAGTGAAGGTACAGGGCAAAGAGCCAGTGGATCTGGGCTTTGTGGGCGAAGTGGAAAAAGTTGACCCGGAGATACTCATGATCATGGCTGGAAAGGGCTACATCCCAGTGGTCTCTCCAATTGCTGTGGATGATGAGGGAAACAACTTGAATGTGAATGCAGACACGGCAGCCGGAGCCGTAGCCATAGCCATGCGCGCCAAGAAGTTCTTCTCCATAACCGACGTGGAGGGAGTGCGCATGAACCCCGACGACCCGACGAGCGTCATCTCCGAGTTTTTAGCTTCTGACTTCAACCGAATGGTGCAGGAGGGCGTAATCAAAGGAGGAATGATTCCCAAGGTCGAAGCTTGCGTGCGCGTTGTGCAAGGTGGGGTTGACAGGGCGCACATCATCGATGGCCGGAAGCATCACGCCGTTCTGTTGGAGCTTCTCACGACAGAGGGCGTAGGAACAATGATCAGCAGGAGTTAATGGCCAGAGCTTGGCGAGCCCAACTTCATCTCACAGCCAGCCTGCAGGGATCATCCCGTTGTGCACTGCGGTGGCCACCAAAGCGCCTGAAAAGCCCAAGCCTTCCAGCGTGTGCAGATCGTCCTCGCCCTTCACCCCTCCGCCTAAAATGAGCGGGTGCTCGCTTACTGCAACGGCCCTCTCCAGAAAGTCTCTGTCAAGCCCCGAGGACGTGCCCACGCGGTCCAGCTCCAGCAAAATTATCGCTTCAAGCTCCAGATGATTCAACAAATTCAGGATTTGCAGAGGCGATCGCGCGGCCAGCAAGGGATCGCGACTGAGGACATCTCTATTTTTCATATCAATGCTGACCACAATCTTGCGCAGCAATGATGCCTCTTCGATCAGTTTGAGCGAGGAGGTCTCGGTACCTAAGATCGGCTTGACGTTCCCTAAAAGAAGGTCCAGGTCCTCTGCTTTGGATATACCGATATCGGCCATAGTCCTGGCCAGGGTTGCTATCTCTCTTATGACTGCCAAGTTATCGCCTGAGCCCATCAGAAGGTTCAGGTCAGCCACGTAAACCTCCTCGGGCTTCAGCTTCTGCAGGATCTCCAGCGGCTCAGAGGTGCAGACGATCCTGCTGAACCTCTCCACGGGCTCGTATATCCTTCTCTCGCCTCGAACTGCGTGGACAGCCACACCGTTAAGTATATCGAGGACAAAGATGCATCGCACGACTGCTCCTTTCGGGATTGGTTGAATATGAGATTGTTGGTTAGCCCTATGAATGTCACTGAGGCATGCTCGGCACTGCTGGGTGGCGCTGATATCTTGGACGTGAAGAACCCCAGAGAAGGATCATTGGGTGCGAATTTTCCATGGGCCATTCGGGCTGTGGTCGACCTGGCAGAGGGGCGAGTCCCTGTGAGCGCCACCATCGGAGACCTTGACTTCAAGCCCGGAACGGCGAGCCTTGCGGCTCTCGGTGCTGCCGTGGCCGGAGCAGATTACATCAAGGCAGGCCTTCTGGGCGTCAAGACCCCTGAGCAGGCTGAGGAGATGCTGCAGGGAATTGTGCGATCTGTCAAGGATTACGATCCAGCAAAGAGGGTTGTTGCATCTGGCTACTCCGACTATCTCCGAGCCGGCTCGGTCTCTCCCATGCTCTTGCCAGAGGCCGCTGCAAAGGCAGGTGCGGATGTGGTCATGGTGGATACAGCTGTTAAGGATGGGCGGTCGACATTCGATTTCATGAGCGAGCAGGACCTTGCCTGCTTCGTCGCCCTCGGCCACACCAACGGGCTGCAGGTAGCTCTGGCAGGCAGCATCGGATTTGCGCATTTGCAGCTTCTCGTGCGCCTCGATCCAGACATCATCGGAGTGCGGGGCATCGTCTGTGGCGGGGATCGCAATGCTGCGGTCCAAAAAGAGCTGGTAGAAAAGGTGAAGCGTGAATTGGTTTGAGCCTCTTTCACAGCTCCACCATCTTGGCGCTTATCACTCCTGGCACTTCTCTAAGCTTTTTCATGATGTCATCAGATGCCATTTGATCCACGCTCAGAACCATGAGCTGTGGCTTGCCTTCGGCTATGCGGCCTACATGCATCCCGCCGATATTGATCTTGCCTTCGCCCAAGACTACACAGCACGGTCCGATTATGTTGGGCTTGTCCTCTATGACGGCTATAACCATGTCTCCGGAGGTTGGGATGTAGGTGTGGTATTCGTTGAGCTGAACAATGCGCTTCTCCTTGTTTGCTGAGACGGTTCCCTGCACAGTAGTTACATCTCCATTCTTGGTCAGCTTGAGGGTGATGAAATTGCTATATCCATTGGCAGATTCCGTCTTGCTCTCCAGTAGCTTGACCCCCATCTCCTTCAGTGTCCTCTGAGCATTGACGAAATTTACGGAACCTTCTCCCATCAGGCATCCCAACAGCCCCTTGATGGCAGAAATGGTCACTGGCCGGATATCCTTCTCTGCAACAGTCCCTCCGTAAATCAACTCAAGGCTATCAAATCCGCTGCCTGTGACCTGCCCTGCCAAAGCGCCCATATTCTCTGCCAGTCTCATGTATGGTTCCATGACTGCCAGAGTCTCAGGTGAGATAGCAGGCATGTTGATGGCGTTTGTGGGAAGCCCCCCCCTGGCGATGGTGAGGATCTGGTCGGCCACTGCTAATGCCACGTTGACCTGGGCTTCGGCTGTTGATGCACCCAGGTGAGGTGTAGTGATTACCTTATCCTGCTCCAGCAGCGGGTTTCCTGTGGGCGGCTCTTTTGTAAAGACGTCCACTGCAGCACCAGCTACAATGCCCTGGGCCACGGCCCTGGCGAGGGCTGCCTCGTTGATGATTCCTCCGCGCGCGCAGTTGACAATTCGCACGCCAGGTTTCATGATCTTGAACTCATCCTCATCGATCAGATTTCGGGTCTCATTCGTCAGGGGCGTGTGCACAGTGATGAAGTCGCTCTGTTTCAATACAGTCTCCAGGGAAGCTAGGGTAAGCCCCATCTGTTTGGCTCTCTCCTCCGAGACGAAAGGATCGTAAGCGACAATCTGCATGCCGAAGGATTTCATGCGTGCGGCTACCTCGGCACCCACACGACCAAGGCCGACGATGCCCCGGGTTTTGTTGAATAACTCAACGCCGGTGTACTTCTTGCGGTTCCACTCTCCCTTGTGCAGTGCCACATTGGCCTGGGGAATGTTCCGGGCTAAAGCTAGCATCATGGCGATTGTGTGCTCGGCTGCAGATATTGTGTTGCCGCCCGGGGTATTCAGCACGATGATGCCTTTCTTGGTAGCTGCCTCCACATCCACATTGTCAATGCCCACGCCCGCCCGTCCGATGACTTTGAGCCTATCAGCGGCATCGATGACCTCTGCGGTTACCTTTGTCCCGCTGCGGATGACAAGGGCATCGTAATCCTTGATCTTCTTGACCAGATCCTCGGGAGTGAGGTTAGTTATGACATCGACGTCAGCCCCCGATTTCAGCCTTTTGACTCCTTCTTCTGCTAAAGAATCACTTACTAGAACCTTCATGAGATCTCCTTCTATTACCGTCAAAGATGTGCAAGGATTTTATCCTTTCGTAAAGCTGCTTTGAAGATGGACCCATGACCCTAACTGCAGGGCAGCCATTCTGATCTGGTTGTGCCAAGAGTGCTGTTTGACCAGAGCTGTATGAACTTCTCGAGGTTGAATACACCAGTCATGTCATCGATGGTGCGGCTGTATGTGGCATGGCGGCCCAAGAGGTCAGGCTCTAGTTCCCTGGACTGCCAGGCGATGTGAGCCTCGCCGATGACGCTGGAATCTATGTGGACCTCAAGGGAGGCGTTTCCTCTGGTGCGATCATTTTCGTTGTTTGAGGCATTGTAAGATCGGCTCACAACCTGCGTATCCTTCTGCAGGTGCTCGAAGTTCTTGTACGACTCGATGACGCTGGCACCAGCATCGTAGTTCTTGACGCAGAGGGTATCTTCATTTTGCATGTTGCTCATGGCCTGGTAAAATGAAGAGGGCATATTCGCGGCTGCATGGCTGGCCAGGATGAAAATAGTGGTCAGCACGATCAAAACGGTCCTCACAGTCCACACCCCAAAAAAGGCTGCGTTTCTATTTATGTTTTTGGCAATGTTATTTCGTCGAGACTATCTTGATCACATCGCCGTCCTTAAGCTCGTACTTCTCGCCAAGGCGCATCTTGCTCTTGGCGTCGATGGCAAACAGGAAGCTCTCCCCGATATCGGAGTGCACCCTGAATGCCAGATCCCGGGCTGTGCTTCCTCGCTTCATTAGAAATGCATCTGGCAGCACCACGCCTTTCCGGTCGGTGTACTTGTTCTCATCCTCTACAGGATAGAGCACGATATAATCTAGCAGCTCGAACACAGCGCGGTTGATGCATTGCTGCACGCCCGTTCCGCCAAACTGTTTCATCAGAGCACGTATCTTTTCCAGGCCCGCAGACTGCGCCTTGGT
>JAUCQD010000256.1 GCA_030372945.1 Methanothrix sp.
ATCTAGCATTCATTAAGTTAAGTATTTGGTTTACTGAATTGGTCTACTGGAGAAGATGGGATTGGAGTGGATAGTCCTCGCCTTCTTGAGCACGGTATTCTTTTCCGCTGCTGGAGTGTTAGATAAGCTTCTTCTTAGCAGCGATGCAAGCGATTCAAAGGCGTACATCGTCTGCCAGATATTGATCCAGCAGGTCTTCACACTACCTGTGATCGCAATAGTAGGCACGAATTTCATATACCCCGAATCTCTTTATGCTATTATCTTCGGATGCCTGCAGGTTCTTCCATCTTTTTATTACATGAGAGCTATGCAGATTGAGGAGGCCTCCAAGGTTACCGCCCTGGAATATGTTTATCCCTTGTTCGTTTTCATAGGCTCTGTCTTATTACTAGGAGGGGTACTCGAGATGAAGCAATGCGCAGGGGTACTAATGCTTCTGGCCGGAACGCTTCTGATCTCGTACAGAAATAACGGTTCGAAAAGTTCAAAACGTCAGGCTAACATCCTGATTTTGTCTCCTGCCATCAAGCCGTTTCTGTCCTACTGGATCATGACTGCCGTATACTATCTATCTATGAAGTACCTGCTTATCTCCATTGATGAGTGGCATCTTTATACCTGGTCCTCTCTGGGCAGCTTGGCAGCAATCATGCCACTCATGACAGTCCCGTCCACCCGCATCGAGGTCGTAAGCTTCTTTGGCAAGGGGAATCATGCTATTTTAGCACTGATATCAGAGGAGGCATTCCAGTTCATGGGAATGATATCATCTATCTTCGCCTATGCGGTTGGCTCAGTGTCGCTGGTTTCGAGCATAGGAGCACTGCAGCCAATCCTGACATTGGTGTTGATTCTTGCTCTAGGATTATTTGCGCCAAGGCTAACATCGAAGATAAAAGAGAGAACAGACAGGAATGCTCTGATCCAAAAATCCTTCTCGTTCCTGATTGTGTTGACGGGGATATATCTTGTGAGCTAAATAGGATGCACTTTCATAACTTCTAGCTGATATTGACAAAAAGAAGGTTTTGCCAGGCAATGTAGATGACCTGTGGCCATAGTTAACAAACAATTAAAAAGCACTAGCTCTTCGATTCATCTGCATAGGCTAACCGTATTCCCGCTTCTATTGCCCTTATAGTCGAAATATTCCATCTTAAACGGCGAGCATCGTAGTAGAGGCTCAGCAGCTCGCCTTCTTGAGTGCCTGCCTGGCCAACGGCCTGCAAGAATCCCTCTACATCTATTCTTCGTACTCCTCTACGAGATGCAAACTTCTCAATCTCGCGAATCGATAATGTATGCAACCAAGCCACCTCTTTTTGAAT
The DNA here is from genome assembly GCA_030372945.1 of Methanothrix sp. GTDB lineage: Archaea > Halobacteriota > Methanosarcinia > Methanotrichales > Methanotrichaceae > Methanothrix. The sequence goes on from JAUCQD010000256.1 coordinate 1,332, forward strand.
CTAATGAAATAGATCAATCGAGCCTAATAGAGCAATAGCTGGTGATTACACTTAAATCTTCGATATATTTCGTTCTCAGATAATAGATAAACTTTTCAGCACCATTTGACCATAAAGTCGGAGAGGTTGTACTGTAATCTTGGCCGTCTTCTTAAAGGACATTATCATCTGCCAATACCTCCGGCACAGGCCAGGTTCATTGCATCCATCGATAGGTGTTGACGTTGGCCTGGAGAGTCCTGATGGCTCATCCCAAATATGCTCCGGCTGGGGCTACAGCCTGTGCCGAACGCCAAGATGCCAGCCAATTCATTGGTTGTAGTCGTCACATGGTGCATTGCTACAATAACTTTTTTAGCTAGAAGAGCACAATTAGGTCTAATAGATCTTAAAGGGGTTGAAGGACGAAGGGAGCAGCAGTAGCCTTGTTGCTAATATCCCTATTAAGCCTGGACCCTGCGGCAGGCACACCTGCCATAACTGAGCCGGTCCAGGACGGAGATTTCTGCAACAGGCTAAAGGTGACGGGGACGGGAGCCTTCGAGGTGGGCGTCTCCGTGAAGGATAGGCAGCTTGCCTTGGAATATTCCAACTTCATGTCTGGAGACGGCGACCTGGAGATGGACACGAGCACAGTGGAGGCACAAAGGGCAGCAAAGCTTCCTGGAATGGGCAACGGTTCAGCTGTGCCACTAAACCTTTACGAGAATACCAAGATCGTATACTCGGGCAAGACCCCTATGGTCGGAATGAAGCACATCAACTCCAAGTCCTTCTGGGGCGGAATCGGCGCTGAGGTCACAGAGTCCTTCTCAGTCACAGAGATGGAGCGAGAAGGCAGCACATACTTCGCATCCACCGACCCAGCATCGTATATGACTGATGTTAATAAAATAGCCAAGATACTTGCTGAAAGTCCTGTTCACACTGTTGCCATCAAGACCAAGAACTCCTTCAATGGAACATGGCAGACGGACGCAAGGATGCATAAGCTGCTAAGCAAGGATGTCAAGGTCCACGAGGCCTTCACCGGCAAGTTCGAGGTGGAGAAAACGCTCAAGTTCCACGAGAACCCTGTGAAGGAGAAACGACAGCTGGGATGCGATGACCTGGACTGTTAAAGGCATTTCTAGGTTTCATGTGAACCTCATCTCAAAATAATCCTTTTATAAAGCTGGGTCTAGTGCGCTTTGGTGAGTGGTTTGATTACCAATATAGACGCAAATGGAAGGGTCCAACTTCCTCTTACTATCCGGTACTGGCTGGACCTGTGTCCAGGAGACAAGATCGCTGTGGACCACCTGGGAGATGGAACGATCATCCTCAAGAAGATCGAAAGAAGTGGCTCACCAGCTTTGACTCCTCTCTAGCACAGACTATTTATTGGCTAAGCGACTACTTGGGTTGTGATATGAAGAATACGATGATATTCGGACTGATCTTCTCATTATTGGCTCTGAATTGTTATGCTGCACCACTACAGCTCAGCGGAGATGCCGGCAGAGCCATTCTAGATGCAATCAACAGCACCTCAAACCAGACCAACCTCACTAATGATACCTCAAACGGCCTTTGGAACTGGGGAAATCTGCCGGTTGGCCACTCGATTAATGCATCCGGAAAACTGGTTGCCGATCCGGCTATGGATGGTGGCCTCGTCGCCATACAGCCGATGAGCATCACTGTATGATGCTGTGCGGCAGACGATCCAGATTCATTCACTGAGGATCCGGATGCCAGATCTTAAAATTGCAAATTATGTTGGAGGAAGGTAGATTGCAGAGTGCCGTTTATTTCTCAAGCGTCAGGGCAAGAAGCTTTAATGAGAACAAGGCGAGCAGGATCCAAAGGCTCTTTGAAGCCGCTGGCATGGACAAGGTGATAAGGAAAGGCGATTTGACGGCGATAAAGCTCCACTTTGGAGAAAGAGGTAATGATTCCTTTGTAAATCCCATCCTCGTCAGACCCATCGTTGAGAGGATCAATGCATTGGGTGCCAAGCCATTTCTCACTGACACAAATACGCTCTACGGCGGAAGCAGGGCAAATGCTGCGGATCATATTCAAACGGCTACAGAGCATGGGTTTGGATATGCCGTAGCAGGCGCGCCTGTCATAATAGCTGATGGTCTTCGAAGCGATTTTTACCGAGAAGTGAGGATCGGCCAGAAGCATTTCCAGGAGGTAAAGATCGCGGGCGAAATCGCCAGTGCAGATAGCATGATAGTGATATCTCATTTCAAGGCCCACTTGCCGGCAGGATTTGGTGGTGCCATAAAGAACCTCGGGATGGGTTGCGCTCCCGCCATTGGAAAGGCGGAGCAACATTCCGCCAAGCCAATCTTCAACGCCGATCTTTGCACAGGGTGCCGGCAGTGCATGGAATGCTGTCCAAACTCTGCCATTACAGTTCCAAAGAAGATCTCGGCTGTGAATTACGAGGTCTGCACTGGATGCGGCAAATGCCTGCGAGTCTGCCAGACACACGCTATCGACTTCAACTGGTTCGTGGAGGTTCCCTCATTTATGGAGAGGTTGACGGAGTATGCTCTTGGCGCAATATCTGGAAAGAAGGACCGTGTGGGCTTCTTCAACTTTCTCTTGAACATTACGCCGGACTGCGATTGTGTTCCCTGGAGCGATGCGCCCCTTGTTCCAGACATTGGCATCCTTGCCTCCCGCGATCCAGTGGCCATTGACCAGGCCAGCTTCGATCTGGTGAACAGCCAGAAGGGCATTGAAAATACGCTTTTGAGAAAAAACCAAGAACCTGGGCAGGACAAGTTCCAGGGCGTCTGGGAGAGTACCCTTGGTCACATTCAGGTGGAATATGGGTCAAGCATCGGCCTTGGAAACAGAGAATACAAGCTTATTGAGATTTGAATAGAATGAAACGGGCTCAGCTAGAGCCCGCCTACGGTTGTTAGTGTCGTGACCGGAGGGACATTGATGACCTTGGCAACTCCCCTCTCGAAGTACATGGGCTTCTCATAATTGTTCATCCCATCGAAGATCCTGATGGTGTGCGTCTGACCACCTAGTACAGTGAATTTGAAGACGCCGTCTAGCTGGTCTCCAGCAGCACCATCTTTGCCCACGAGGACGCCATCAACGAAAACATCGTAGCCCTTCATCGTGGTCTGGATGGTCACAGGAGTGTCGCCAGTCGCAACGTTTGACTGCGGCACATAGGTTGTGCTGTATGTTTGATACTGAGCCGATCCACTGTAGGTGGTCGTCTGTCCCGCGGACGACGCCGGGATTGTGGTCTGCTGCAATGAAGGTGCCTGGCTTATGACGTCTACTATGACGGCATTGCTGGGCTGATTGTTGAGGACGAAGACGAGGATGTGTCTGCCCACTTTATCCGCCGCATAATTTATGCTGTTGTAGCCAGAATAGAAATTTACGCGCTTGCTAGTTACACCCGCGGAGTCAGTCTGGGTGACCTCATAGTAGTCGGCCTGACCGCCTAAAGGCGCAAAGGCGATGAGCTGCAACCCAGTTCCTGCTGGAACGATGGCATATTGTGACCAGTCTGCACCCTTTTGAATCCAGAGCTCATTGCTCCTGGTAGACGCAACCGCAGATTGATACTGCGTGAAGGTGACCTCCCTGCCGCTGCCGAAGTAGACCTTGGAAGGCGTTTTATGAGTGACATCTACCTTTACAGGAGTGAAACCACCAACCAATGGCATACTGGTGTTGATGTAGAACTCGCTGAAGAACGAGTAAGTTTGGCTAGAATTTTCAAAATCAGGTCCAGACCATGGAAGTCCTGCCTCTTCTCCGAGATTCAGCAGGCTGTTTATAAAATTTTCATCAATAAATCCGCTGCTAACGCTGAAGGTATGCTGCAGGTTTGAGCCCTGCCCGGCTGCAGCGCCTATGGTAAAGCACATGGCCAGGAGGCATATGCTAATGAAACCAAATCTCAAATCATCACACCTCTTTGCAGGCCCTCGTATTATGTCTTATATAGCTTTAAGTCTCCTGTGAGCCTCATCTGAAGATCACGTAGAACATGGACGGTGGATAACAGTAAACTGCCAACAGGCTCCGCTTGTCCAGCATGCCTGCCTCCCGTTTCATCGAGCACCTTTAGGGTTCCTTGCAGGCTTGAATTGATCTCAACCGATCATAGCCAGTTCGGCCCGTATCCTGGCAGGTATGTCGGCCAGTAGTAATAGTTGTAGTAGTACGGGTAGCTCAAGACATTGTTCGCAGTAACGTATGATGTATAAGGCGTGTAATATCTTTCGTCCCCGTAAAGGAATCGATAGGCTTCTGACATCCAGAGGGCATCCTCATAGTATCCCTTCCCAGGACAAGTTCCGTTATAGAAGGACTGAAGATCGCAATAGCCGTCCGGGAAGTAGCAATATCCCCCGCTGGGAGTTCCGCCGTGGTTCAGGCAATAGGCTTCCATGGCGTTTCTTGCCGTATAACCTGGGCCAATTCCGCCAAGGCCAGTGGCCCACACTGGTTCTGCCATCAGAGCAAAAATCAGGGCCATCATCATCCAGCATTCTTTTAGTCTCACAAATAATCCCCCAATGGCTTATGCTCGCCTATCTATGAAAGATTTTTGGTTGGGAATGAGAGAAAAAAGCCCTGAGAGATCTCAGGGTTTGCTAATTGAATTCAACCTTAAGCTGTAGCGGTTACATTGACAGGTGCAGTTGCATTGGTTGGAGCTGTCACATTGGCCGGAGCGGGCATTGGCGTGTTGATGAACGCCAGGCTGGTCACGCTCTCGTTGGTGATGGCCACTGTAAACTTGCCATCGACTGGTGTTACGAGGTTCCATCCCATCTGTATAACCTCAGAGACTGTGTACTCTCCAGCGGCCAGGTCCATGAACGCGAACTTGCCGTCAAGGGCTGTAGTTGCAGTCTTGATCACTGTCCCTGCGGGCTGTTCGAGATTGACAGTCCAGTTGGCCAGGCCAGTTTCATTGTCGTCCTTGACAATTCCTTCGATTGCGAACTTGGGCTCGACAACTGGTGCTGTCACATTGGCTGGAGCGGTAATGTTCTCAACTGCAGGCGCTGTAACATTTGCAGCTGCGCTCTCTACCGGTGTTGCTGTTGTTGTGGTCTGTGAAGTCTTTGCCGTCTCTCCTACGGTGGCGGCTTCCTTAGTGGTCTGGATACCTTCTGATACCGCACTGACGCCTACCAGCTTCGTGGAGTAAGGCTGCGCAGATCCCTCTTTGAACGAATAGGGGACCCTTGTGCTCTGCACAGCAGGAGCCTGGAACGAATACTTATTTGTGATCATATCAGCGGTCAAATTATGAGCAGGAGCTCCCTCGCTGATGCTGTAGGCGACTTTTGATCCAGAGGTTACAGTGTAGGACTGATTCCCCGCAGATTGTATGGTGTACCCCAAGGCAGGCGCAAAAACGATAGCTGCTATCATGAGGGCAACGGTGAAAGCCAAAACTTTCCTCATATTGAATACCTCCAATTCCTCTAGCACATATACTTATGACTGTAGCTTGAACATCCTCCCTTTTGAGAAGAACTGTCGTGAAGTCTAGTTATTCTTCATATAAATAGACTTTCATAGCTAAAGACTGTTAAAAGGAGGCTGCATCGCATTTATGTCTACCCTTTTTGTCTGGGGCCAAAGAAACTTCAGCCTTCCAGGATTAATTTTTGTTCATCTATCTGCTAAAATAAGGCATTAATGTAGAATAGTTCCAAATTTTGAGCAGATTAGGCACGATTTTTGCACAATATCAGATGAGTTCCATCGCAGTTTATGCCGTCTGGAGGTGCTATCCCTTCCCTGCAGGCCGAGAAGGTCACGCCTTCTCGCAATGCGCTCTTCTCCACCTCTCGCATCAATCCCATCCTCATATCTAGGGAAAGGTACAGGCTTCCATAGATGCGGCTCCCTCTCTGGAACATAACCTTTAGAGCATCGCCAGCCCTTGGAAATGCTGAGCAGACCCTTCTCAGATTGTCTTTGCGGGCTTTGTAAGTGGAGGAGACTATGTGCGCCGCCCCTGCTCGACATACGGCAAGAACCAGCTCCTCGATCTCGGATTCGTTTATGCCTGGGATGATAGGGTCGATTCTGGCGGACACGGGGATATTGCACTCAGTCAGCCTGCGTATGGCCATCAGTCGCCTCGAGGGAGATGGTGCACCTGGCTCCAGCTTTCGAGAGATGGACTCGCTGAGCGTTGTGATGCTGATGGCCACTGTGGACTTCATGCTGCTGAGCAGATCTGCGTCCCTGATCACGAGATCCGATTTCGTTATAACCTGTACCGGCAAGTTTTTCTCCAATAGAATCTGCAGACATCCTCGGCTCAGCTCAAGTTCCTTTTCCATTGCAGGATACGGGTCAGAGCTATTGGACATGGCCACAAGGGTGTTGGGATTGATCTTTTTCGCTTCCCGTTCCAGGCGTCTTAACAGATCGGCTTTGGCCCGGCACTCCTGGAAATGGGGAATATAGGAGGATGCATAGCAATAAAGACAGCCATGCGGACATCCTGTGTATGGATTCAGGCTCATCTTTGGCGGACAGGTACATAGCTGGCATTTCCAGGGGTCGAAAGGTCTCAGAATCATCTTGCGCGGATCTTCCCTTGCCCATCTACATCCTTCCGAGAAGCATCGAGCCTCATTATGATGAAATCCCTATCGCTGCGCCAGCCTGGGCGGTAGGCAGCTCCAAGATCTCTCATTATCAATCCGGTGCCGCCCAATCTCTTCGCCTGGAGACAGTAATCCCTCACCTCGCCCTCGTCGTTTAAAATCCTCTCCTCTGCAGGTGAAATGCCCAGAAAAGGCATGCTTTTAGGCTCTCCAAATACCCCCAACAATCTTCGTCTTCTCTCCTGATAGCTTAGGCCTGTGAGGTCCTCTCCATTGAGATATATCAGGTCATAAGCTATGAGCGCTGGCGATATGATGCTCTTTCGCGAGAGCCTGCGGCGGTTGATGTACTTGATCATCTCAACCTGGCTGCATACACCCCCGTCCCGAAATCCGATCAGGTCGGCATCCACGATCATGTCATCGATCAATCCTCCAAGCTGCTGGATCAAGCCTGAAAGAGCTGAGGTGATGTTCTTCTGGTGGGAGGTGAAAACTGAACTCTCACCACTCGCCACATGAAGCTGTACATTTAAACCAGCATACCTTGGTGAAAATGCCCCGGGCGTTGCAAGCGCACCCGGGCGAATTATCATGGGCATCACGGGCCTACCTGGCTGAATCTTAATTTCTTTCAGCGCTCCATCCTTGGCAGCTCTGGCAACCAATCCCATCTCAGGCATCGCATTGTAAGCCTTTTGAATTTCATCCTGATCTGAATCGAATGCCTTGCAAAGAGCTGTCATCATGGTATGGGGGCCGATGCCCGTCAGCATGCTTCGCAGAGCTGTTCTGGCTATATATTTTCCTTCTTTGGGCAAGGCCGACAGAAACAGGCCTTTCAAAACAGCACCCTTTCGGCGTTCCGAATCTGGACCGCTCATCAGAGAGACACGTCGCAGGCCATTGTATACAGATAATGCTTGCAGTGGCTCTCTCGTTAGCGGATGCTGGATCGTGTGCTGCAAAGCCGCCTCGCACACCCTGCCGATCTCACGGAGGTCTTCTCTAATGGCGAGAACATCCACGCCGGACACTTCCCCTAGAGCTGCAAGTATGGATTCGGGGCCAATGCCCATCTCTCTTTCCTCCCATGGTGGCCACAGCTCGCCATAAAGAAGACGAACCGCGGGGCAGAGCATTCCAGGCTCGATGCCGATCAGAAACTCTGCGGTCAAACTGGCCTTTTGGCTGCGCGGGGCCAAAGAGATATCTTCCAGGAGTGCTGCTATTTGTGAATATAGCATTTATCTCTCTATCTTAATCTTCTTCAGATCCTCGGCCCGCCTTGTCAAGTTCTCGATCATGGCATCCAGCCCCTGAAGAAATGGCTTTGTTTGATCCGTGGTCACGGCACCTGGAGCCGATGCTTTTATGAGTCCTTCCTGCTCCAAAACACGAAGAGAATATCGCACCTTATGGCTGGGAATTTGCGTCACCTCCGCCAGCTTGAGAATGCCGATGGGCTCGTTCTCTACCACCTGCTTAAGTACGACCAGGTGTCTTTGCAGCATCTCAAGCTCCTCGCTCACCTTCTCCGTCAGAATAATATCACATCCGCTCAAGTGACAAACAATTATTAATCGAATGATCGCCTTATAATTTTATCGATTGACATGGCACATGCTAACACAGATAATCCAAGCCAAGAAAAAATCAAAAAGATCATCGATCATTACATGTCCAATGCACCATGGGCAAGGGGTTGAAGCCGGCCTGTGCCTCAGCATGAGCCGTTGGTGAGAGGGCCCTCAGGGAAGCTGATTGGGAGATGAACATAGATGGAGACCTGGCCCTGATCGACGCCGTGCGGCATATTTGCAAGGCCTCTGGCTACAGATCTGCAGATATCTGCTGGCTTCTACAGTGGCAGTCAGTAGCGTGCCCGCCGTGAGAGGAAGTCGATGCCATGCCGGGTTGTTACCCGCTTGCCCATATCCTTTCCGAGGATCTGCGGAGATGACACGCCTGTCACTACGAGCATGGTTCTGATGGTATGCTCCAGGTTCGGATCAATCTGCGCTCCCCAGATTATTCTTGCGTCGGGGTTGATCTTTTGGTAGACTTCATCCACAACGGTCTCGGCATCAGTGATGGTCATGTCTGCGCCGCCCACAACGTTCACAAGGGCGGATGTCGCATTGGATACATCCACGTCTAGTAGGGGGCTTCTCAGGGCTTTTGTGACGGAGTCGCGCGCTTTCTCCTCTCCTTCTGCCTCGCCCATGCCTATCATGGCCACGCCGCCGTTGGTCATGACCGTCCTGACATCTGCGAAGTCCAGGTTGATCAACCCTGGTCGTGTGATGAGCTCAGTGATGCCCTTTACTGAGCGCATCAAGACCTCGTCTGCCACCTTGAATGCTGCCTGCAAGGGCAGGTTCGGGACTACATCAAGAAGCTTGTCGTTTGGCACTACTATCACTGTGTCAGAGACCTCTCGCAGCCTCTTCAAGCCTGCTTCTGCATTTTGCATGCGAATGGTCCCTTCAGCGCTGAAGGGTATGGTGACGATGGCGATTGTTAGAGCCCCAGCCTCTCTCGCTGCCTCTGCCACAACCGGGGAGGCCCCAGTGCCCGTGCCGCCTCCAAGGCCGCAGGTTACGAACACCATGTCGGCTCCATCCACAGATGCCCGGATCTCATCGATGTCCTCCTGAGCAGCCTCTTCACCTATTGCCGGCAGGCTGCCGGCCCCAAGGCCGCGAGTGGTGCGCCTGCCTATGAGAAAGCGTCGATCTGCGTTGATGTGCAGGAGATGCTGAGCATCGGTGTTGATGGCATAGAGTTCAGCTCCCTGGATGCCGCACTCAGCCAGACGGTCGATGGTATTTGAGCCGCCTCCACCGCATCCTATTACCCTGATGACTGTGGTCAGCTCCTCCAAAACCGCCACTAACTCCTCATCGCTCTGGATCATGCTGGAGGGCTTTATCCTACTCTCCACCTCTGCTCTGTCCAGAGCATCGTCGATGATGTACTTC
>JAUCQD010000257.1 GCA_030372945.1 Methanothrix sp.
GTCTTCTTCAACAGCCGCCTTGGCTACGAGAGGATAAGAGTGGCAAGACAAGTGCAATCAGGCGAGCAGGTTTTGGTGCCTTTTGCGGGAGTGGGACCATTTGTCGTGCCCATGGCAGCACGCGGTGCCACTGTACTTGCTGTCGAGAAAAATCGCGATGCATGCAAGTGGCTGGCTGAGAATGCCCTGCTGAATCGGGTGGACGGGAGGACGGGAATCATCAATGCTGATGTCTTTCAGATTTTGCAAATCCTGAAAATGGATTTTGACAGAGCAGTCGTCCCAACTCCTTACGGGATGGACAGTGTTTTGGAGGCAGTATCATCAAGGGTGAAGAAGGGGGGAATGGTGCACTTCTACACCTTCAAAAAGCGGCAGCAGATTGAGGGGCTTGTTCAAAGCTACAGCGATATGGGCTTCGAGGTTGAAGCCTTCCGAAGATGCGGAAATGTTGCTCCAGGCGTGAGCCGATGGGCTTTCGATCTGAAGAAAAAATGATCGTCTGCAGCCACTGAGTTCAGGGAGCTATCTTTTTGTGGTATATAGACTACATACCACATCGGTCTTTAAGGGAAATACGAGTCGATGTATATTTTATTTTGATCAGCTTTACATATCATCTCTTCATACATCTCGCCGGTGAATTTCGTTGAGGAGATTTGTAGTTGCATTATCGATGGCCTTGATCATAGGGGCAGTCGGTGCCTCTGCTGTCATGGCTAAAGAGACGGTTAGTGTATCAGGATCGACAACGGTTCTGCCATTGGCAGAAGCTGGTGCTGAGGCATTTAATGGCGCGCAGTCTGATTATCAGGTTCTTGTGACCGGCGGCGGCACTGGCGTTGGCATCAAGAATATTGCTGAAGGCACCTCCAATATCGCTATGGCTTCCCGAGAGGTGACATCCGACGAGAAGAGTAAGTTTGGTGACAAGTTCCGGGAGAATATGGTTGCCTATGACGGAATAGTCATAGCTGTTAGCAAGCAGATCTACGATGCAGGCATAACATCTCTCGCCAAGGAGCAGGTCAAGAAGATCTATTCTGGTGAGATCACCAACTGGAAGGAACTGGGAGGCCCGGACAAAGAGATGCTGGTAGTTGCCAGGGAGCAGGGCTCTGGAACCAGGGACACATTCATGGAGGAGATAATGCTCAGCAAAACTGCCGAGACTCCTGGCGTAAATACAGTTACCAGTAGCAATGCAGAGGTCAGGACTGCTTTGATCGGCAGCGAAGTGGCCATAGGGTACCTTGGATTCAGCTATGTCCATGACGGCTCAGTGGGTGCTATCACCCTTGACGGCGTCAAGCCCACTGTCGAGACTATAAAGGACGGCAGCTATGAGCTGGGTCGCAAGCTATACTTCTACACCTTTGGCGATGCCAGTCCTGGAGCAGAGGCATTCATAAAATTCATGACCGGACCTGAGGGGCAGAAGATCGCTGAGGAGAATGGCTTCATACCTCTTTGATGGGTCTCTTCAGATTTTCGTGCGTGGTCCGGGACCTAGCACCTTTTTCTAGTTAATCCTTTTTCTAATTAATTTTTGAGTTCAACATCAATCGAACAGGGTCCGTTCGGTCCCGATCTGCTTCTCGTGCCTGGCGTCGTTCTTGAGCGCCACATCTCTAGGAAGGACCATCCTCGCCTCCCCGATATTCCTGACAGCACACACGTCCCTGTAGATCTCATCCAGGACCGCCTCTGTGATTACGTTGTGAGGGGAGCCCTCCTTGAGAATGCAATTGTTCTTCATCACCACCACCTTATCGCAAAACCAGCTGACATGGTTGGGGTCATGGCTGCATGCGAGAATCGTCACGCCCCGTTTTGCAACCATCTGCATTATCCTCCAGATGCGGATCTGGTTGCTGAAGTCCAGCGCTGAGGTCGGCTCGTCCAGAAACATGAGGGGAGTCTCCTGGGCGATGGCCCGGGCCATCAGCACCATCTGGCGCTGGCCGCCAGAAAGCTGGTTGTAGGGACGGTCGGCGATATCTGTTAGCCCCAGCAGATCGAGGGCATCTGATGCTTTCTTTTTGTCAGCCTTGCTGATTTTGAAAATGCCCTTTATCCGGGGAGTTCTGCCCATCAGCACCACCTCCCGTGTCAGATAGGGAAAGGGGGGCCTGTGCTCTTGAGGCACATAGGCTACGATCTTGGCCATGCTCTCCACACCAAGATCCTTTATGTCCTTTCCATCCATCGTCACTGTGCCTTTGTGGAACTTCAGGAAATTCAGGCAGCATTTGAAAAGAGTTGTCTTTCCACAGCCGTTGGGGCCAAACAGCCCGCACAGCTCTCCCTCCTCCACCTCGAAGGAGACGCCCCGCAGGATCGGCGTCCTGTCATAATTGAAATGAAGATCCCTGACCGCCAGCATGGGGGTCATCCCAGTATCGCACTCCCTCGGGTCCTGAGAAGATAGAACAGGTATGGTGCTCCCAGAATGGATGTGATGATCCCCACAGGTATCTCAGCGCTGGTGAGAGTGCGGGCTAATGTGTCGCAGACCAGCAGATAGGAGCCTCCGAGCATGGCTGCTGCCGGTATCACATAGCGGTGATCTGGGCCCAGAATCATGCGCGTGGCATGGGGCATCATCAAGCCTACCCAGGCGATTATTCCCACAGTGGAGACCGCCAGCGAGGTGACCAGCGTGGCCAGGACGATCAAGAGCAGCTTGTACTTCTCCGGATTGACTCCCAGGGCTCTGGCCTCATCATCTCCCATGGAGAGGATGTTGAGCTTCCAGCCCAAGGCCCACATGATCAGGAAGCTGGGGATGATGATTGGCACCAGCAAGTAGACATCGTTCCAAGTGGCGTAGTAGAAGCCGCCCATCAGCCAGAAGACGATCTCCCGCAAAGCGGCATCTGAAGCCGTGTATTTGAGGATGGAGACCATGGCCTCGAAGATGGAGCCTATGACAACTCCAGCCAGGATGAGGGTGACGATTGGAGTCTCATTCCTGACGTGAGCCAGGAAATAGGCCATTGCGACGGCCAGTGATCCGAAGAGGAAGGCAGAGAACTGAATGGATAAAAAGAAATCCACGAAGACTATGCCCAGAGCTGCTCCAAAGGCAGCTCCCGACGATACTCCCAGTATGAAGGGCTCGACCAGTGGATTTCGAAAGCACCCCTGAAAGACGGATCCTGCCGTGGCCAGGGCAGTTCCCACGAGCACTGCCAAGAGCACGCGCGGGATTCGGAGCTCCCAGACGATGGTGTTGTGTAGCCTTGTGACCGCCGACAGGTCCCCAAAGGGGGAAACATGGGCCATCACAATTCCGTAGACTTCGAGGACGGAGATGTTGTAGGCCCCGAAGGTTATTGCCACGCCCACTGAGACAATTAGCAGCGCCAGCAGGGCCAGGAGGATCAGCATCTTGTGTATCTCTGAATAACCAAATTCCTGGTCGAAGCCCAGCCGCTCCCAGAGGTCTGTTTTTCCTGTCAGCTCTGCCATTGACAGCTCACCGCTGATTTTTTTGTATTTTGCCATGATCATACCGCATTGAATTAACAATTGATATTACTAATAATTATAATCATAGCAAGGACCACCATAACTGGTAAATAGTTATCGCCCAAGCTTTGCTATAATCCGAAGGCACACTATCAAGCATCGCCAAGCGGCTCTGGGGGGAAAAAAGAGAAAAAATGCTAGGCTTATCCCAGAACCTTCGTGATCTCTGCGAAGATGGCCTTGATGTCGCCCACGCCGAGGACTGTCTTGACAAGTCCTCTCTTGTTGTAGTAGTCGATAAGCGGCTGTGTCTGGGCGTGATAGGCCTGGAGCCTCTGCTTGACAGTCTCCTCTGTGTCGTCTTGCCTCTGGTAGAGGTCAGCGCCGCAGGCATCGCACTTTCCAGCGACTTTTGGCGGGTTGAACTGGACGTGATAGGTGGTTCCGCACTTGCACATCCTCCTTCCTGTGACGCGCTTGACCAGCTCCTCGTCAGGAACATCGATGTTCAAGACCACATCGATCTTCTGGCCGAGCGCCGGAAGGATCTTGTCCAGGGCCTCTGCCTGGGGAATGGTTCTCGGATAGCCATCCAGCATCCAGCCACCCTTGACATCTGGCTTTGCCAGTCTGTCTTTTATGATATCGATGAGGAGCGAATCGGGAACGAGCTTTCCTGCATCCATGTACTTCTTTGCTTCGACTCCCAAGGGGGTGCCGTTGCGAACGTTCTCCCTGAGTATGTCTCCGGTGGAGACGTGCAAAACCTTGTATTTGTCAGCGATCATCTTGGCCTGTGTACCCTTACCGGATCCTGGTGGACCGAGCAGAATAATATCCATTAAAGCTTCCTCCTATTCCCTTGACAAAGCAGCCATTGCCGCTTGTGCCCAAGCGAGCTTAGGATACAATCCCATATTTAAAAAACCTTTCTAGAGCTATTCTAGCCTACAAGCGCTGCCGCGCTCATCAGAGCGCCTGCAAATAAAGGAATCGTGAGGTTGTCGTCCAGGCCCCGACGGCGGATGATGATTGCCACAGAATCTGCAACTGTCGCCCCAACAGCTCCTGCAAAATAGACGCCGATGGGAAGCTTCGTCAGGCCTGATGAGAGGTAGCCTATGATGATGCAGGCCGAGAACATGACTGCTACTATTGGCCAAGGCTTGATGCACCACTTTTCGTTTCGACCACGCACATTTGAGTTCTCAAGCGCCGATCCCACGAGGCCGCTCACAGTATCTCCCAGGGAGAGAAAAAGCATCGATGCCAGGGCGATCATTGGCGAGAAGAGCACGACTGTGAGAAGGCTGCCCACGATGTAATAGATGTAGCCTGCAACCTTCCCCTTCTCCTGGTCCCTGACCTCTGGCAGTCTTATCCTGCCCTTGAGCCTTCCTGCCTCCAGAAGGAGCGCTATGAGCAGGGCCAGGCCGATCATCACAGCTGTTAAAGCCCTGCCGAATATCAGGATGCCTACAGGGACGGACAGGCCAGTTAGGTGGATGCACTTTCTCCTGATCTCCTTGATCAGTTTGTAGCGCCACTGCCTGGAGACTGTGCACAAGGGTTATCTCATCCTTCCTGGAATGGAGCGCATCACTTTTCTTTCGCAGGCACGACCAGCGTGCCTGCCTCCAGGAACTTCACTTTTCCACTGAGCAGCGACTGGAGGGTGTCAGCCACCTCCTCGATGGCCACTCGAACCTGTTGCATGGAATCTCTATCGCGGATGGTGACAGTGCCCAGCTCCAAGGTCTCGTAGTCCACTGTGACCTCATAGGGCGTCCCGACCTCGTCATTCCTCCTGTATCGACGACCGATGGACCCTGAAGTGTCCCAGTCTACGCGCAAACCGCGAATTCGCAGCTCTTCCAGGATCTTCTTTGCAGGTACTATCAACTCTTCGCGATCCATCAAGGGCAGAACTGCCACCTCAATTGGGGCAACAGCAGGCTTGAACCTGAGAACTGCCCTGGTCTCTCCATCGACTGCGTCCTCGTAGTATGAGTGATCAAGGACGGTGTAAAGTATCCGGTCGATTCCAAATGACGGCTCTATTACATGTGGTATGATCTCCTCGCCTCGGACCTCTTCTTCCACGGTCTCGCATGAGACGAGAGAGGGCTCTATCTCGATGGACTCGCCATCAACTAAAACTGTTATTTTATCCCCCTGCAGCTTTTCAGGGGGCAAAGCCTTTAGGGCCTCGGCGACCGCCTTGGCCTTGCCCTTGAACCTCGGCCCCAGGGCCTTGAAGTCCGGCTTGACCACAATCTTCTGCCGCTTCTTGGGCCGATCATAGTGCACGAAAACGCTGAGGTTGACCTTGCTGGTTGCCGCGTGGGCCTTGAGGTCAAAGTCCGTCCTATCTGCCACCCCAACGATCTCTATCCAGCCCAGACGATCCAGGAATACCTCAGCATCCCAGCAATCTGCAGCGTAATGGGCCATCTCATCCGCTTTGTGCTGCCGGAAGCGCATCTTGTCAGGAGACACGCCTACAGCCAGAAGGAACTGGTAGGTGCGGGCGACGTAGTAGGCAAGCATTTGATGAGCGACAACGCCGCGCTCGACTGCTTCGCCAAAGGTCATCTCCTCTTCGGTGCCAGTCTCTTGTGCTGCTTGCGAGTAGAACTTCATCTTGATCTCTTTTATCTCGGCAAAGCGTGGATGGGTCTTGTCTCGAGGATCGATGAAGATCTCTGCTTCCGCCTGGGTGAATTCCCTCAGCCTTATCACACCCTGGCGGGGTGAGATCTCGTTTCTATAAGATTTGCCTATCTGAACTGCCGCGAAGGGCAGCGAGTCGCGGAAGTGGCGCAGAAGCCTGGGAAAGTTGATGAACATGCCCTGTGCCGTCTCAGGCCGCAGATAACCTGTCATCTTGTTGCCAGGTCCTATCATCGTCTTGAACATGAGATTGAACTCATAAACCGTAGAGAGCTCTCCGCCGCATTCCGGGCAGCCAATCTCATTCTCCTGAATGGTCCTGTAGATCTCCTCATTGGTGAGAGCGTCTGGAACCTCGACGATGTGCTTGATTAGGTGATCGGCGCGGTAGATCTCCTTGCACTCCTTGCAGCTGGTGAGAGGATCGGAAAAGCCGCTCAGGTGTCCTGAGGCCTGGTAGATTCCTTCAACTCCGATGGTCGGCGCCTCGATCTCAGCAAACCCCTCCTGAATGACGAAGAACTGTCGCCAGATATCCTCGATGCGTCGTTTTAGCGGTGCCCCAAGAGGGCCGTAATCGAAAAATCCCGCTGCACCTCCATAAAGCTCAAAGGCGGGCCAAAGAAAGCCGCGCCTGCGGGCGAGTTCATTAACCTTCTCATTTTTATCCATGCCAATCCTCGCTCTGGTTTTAAGAGTACCAGGGTGATTTAATCTTTGTCTTTTAAGGACTGAAAAATAGTTGAGCGCTCAGAGCAGGAAATATTAGCTCTGAAAGACTGGCTCTGAAAGGAAGTTAGCCAAAGGTGGAGAGTGCTAAAAGCATCCCAAAGGCTGCACTCACAGTGAATAGGAGGATTAAAT
>JAUCQD010000258.1 GCA_030372945.1 Methanothrix sp.
TCGAGATCCAGACATATTTTTCGATAGCACTCGTCTTATTGAACTCCGTGCGGTTGATGCTAGGCATGAGCATAGGATACTGGGTCAATTGAGCGGCTATGCCGAATGCTGTATTGTAGAGGCTATCAAAATCATCGCTGCCCGTTATGATCTTCAGCTTATAGGCATCTGTCCCATCGACGCTCTCCGGGCCTACGCTCTCAAGCTGAGACTTGTTGATCTCCTCTGCCAGGGCTTTTACCTGGTTGTTATTGTCTTGGCCCCAGATAGCCTCCGCAGACCTCGGATCGATGAGGTGTGTCCAATTTCCGGCATCATTTTTTACATAGGTTGAGTTCCCTATCTGGTACACAGCAGCATGTGTGGTGCTGGTGTTCTCAGCCTGGCCGGGCATACGAACAGTTGTCTTGGTTGAGCCGGTGGCAGTTGCCTTAAAGCCAGATAGGTTCACAGATGCCATGGTCTCAGCGCTCTCCATGATGGTGGTTGCGTTCTCTGGAGTGGCATTGATTCCGACTGCATTGAGCTTCATTGTCTGAACCATAGAGCTTTTGAGGCTGTATGAGCTCAAGTTCTCTGCAGATTTGATCTCCAGTGTCTTGAGCTCCTCTGCGCTCTTCTCCGCGCCTGTCCCACTTGGGCTTCTCTCCATGCAGCCCGATACGGCCACGGCTATGAGCACGAGAACCAGTAATATCTTATTCATGTCATCATCTCCGAATAATTAAACTGCAACGAATTTGCATAACTTGCGCCTGAGTCCCTAAGATGTGGTGATTCAGTTTAAATCCTTTCCGATTTTTACTCCTGAGGCGGGCAAGCCATTCACTTGTGCCTGGCCGGCACGAACTTCTCGCCAGTTATCATCTCAAAGAGCTTGATGTAGATCCTGCTGGTTTCATTCACGACATCCGGAGGCAGTGCTGGTATGGGAGGCTCGGCGCCGCCCGCACCCCTGGCAGCATTGAGCAGGTCCTTGTAACCGGTTTGCCGATAGTACTGGCGCACATACTCTTTGGAGAGGTCCACGAACTCCCCTGCGTCATATCTGGCCTTGTCCCAGAAGCGATCCTCGTCTGCCGTACCATAGACATCCACCACCATGATCCTCCGGTCCTCGTCGAATGCCAGCTCCTTCTTACCATCGACATGGATAAGTCCTCGAGCTGCAACACATCTTTTGATATCTTCGTCGATCCGCAGCACGATCTCACAGGCCTCATCGTATTCCTGGGGCACAAGGCCCGAGATCTGCAAGGCTTCTGCTTTATTCAGCAGCCGGTCGGTCTTCTCAAGTTTTGTGGAGACCTCCAGATAAGGCTCAGGAAGGGGCTCTCCGTAGGTGATCTTATGTCCAGAGGCAAAGCCCAGCGCGCCTGCTGAGATCTTTCCTTCTTTCACCCGATCGAAGAGTGAGCCTGCAACATACCATCGACAGATGAACTCCAGTGGTATGAGAAAATCCTTGGACTGGCTGGTGATTTGATGCGGCTGGAGGATATCCACCTTCTTGCAGAGCATGCTGCCGGGCGGGATGAACTCCAGAAAGTGAGTTTTGATGCCCATCTTGGCTGCTCTCTCAAACCAATAAACTCCCTCACGGCAGAGGGTCTCGCCCTTAAAGGGAATGAGGCTGGGGATGACCTTGTCAAAGACTGAGATGTTGTCAGTGAACTTGAACTCAAGACGATCGCCTAAGTCGTAGGCCTCCTTTACCTTGCCCTTTATCAAAAGCTTGCGTTCCATTGGGCACTAATTTTCAATAGGCAAGGTGATAACCCTTTTGCTTTTAAATGAGGATCAACAAAAAAAGAGATTTTGGAGAGGCTTACTCGAAGTCCTCTCCGCCCATGCCGCCTGGCATGCCGCCTGCGCCGCCAGGTCCGCCCGCCGGTCCACCTGACTTTGAGGCAATGACATCATCGATGCGCAGGATCATGACTGCAGCCTCGGCTGCTGAGTTGATGGCCTGAGTCTTGACGCGCAGGGGCTCGACAACGCCCAGATTTAACATATCCACTGGCTCGCCGGTGTCCATGTCCAGGCCAGCGCTCTTGACGCCTTTCTCGTGCTGGCTGCGCAGCGCCACCAGTGAGTCGATCTGGTCCAGACCTGCGTTCTCTGCCAGTGTCTTGGGTATGACCTCCATGGAGTCTGCGAAGGCCTCGATGGCTAGCTGCTCACGGCCGCCTACAGTGGCTGCGTACTCGCGCAGGCGCAGCGCCAGCTCTACCTCTGGAGCCCCGCCGCCTGGGACCAGCATCTTGTCCTCGACGACAACGCCTACGACGCGAAGTGCGTCTTCCATGGCTCTGTTCAGCTCATCGACCACATGCTCAGTGCCGCCGCGCAGGATTATGGAAACGGACTTTGGATTGTCGCACTCTTCGACGAAGGTCATCTTCTCATCGCCGATCTTCCTCTCCTCGACAAGGCCGGCCTTGCCAAGGTCTTTGGCATTCAGGTCGTGAATGCTGGTGACGATCCTTCCGCCCGTTGCGCGGGCCAGCTTCTCCATATCGCTCTTCTTGACGCGCCGAACGGTGTAGATTCCAGCATTCGCAAGGAAGTGCTGGGCAAGATCATCGATGCCCTTCTGGCAGAAGACGACATTGGCTCCTGTGGCTTTGATGGCATCCACCATGCCCTTCAGCATGGTCTCTTCCTGGTCCAAGAACGCCTGCAACTGATCGGGGGAGGTGATCTCTATCTTGGCATCCACCTCGGTCTTCTCGATCTCGATGGCTGCATTCAGCAGTGCGATCTTGGCTCCAGTAACCTTCTTTGGCATATTGGGGTGCAGCCTATCCTTGTCGATCACCATTCCGTGAACGAGCTCGGAGTCGGTAATTCCGCCACCTACCTTCTTCTCGACGGTGATGTTGTCGGTGTCAACGCTTCCGTCCTCGTCCACTACGGCTGTAACTGCCTTCACAGCCAGATCTGCCAGGCTCTCTCTGGCGGTTCCTGAGCCCTTTCCGGTCATTGCTGTGATGGCGATCTTCTTTAGAAATGCATCGTCTTTTACGGAGATGTCGACGCCAATGGTCTTCAGGATCTCAAGCGATTTGTCGGCTGCTGCTCTGTAGCCTGCGGCAATGACTGTGGGGTGAATCTCCTGGTCAAGCAACCCTTCTGCCTGCTTCAGCAGCTCGCCTGCCAAGACCACTGCCGTGGTTGTACCATCCCCGACCTCAGCATCCTGGGTCTTGGCGATCTCCACCATCATCTTGGCAGCTGGGTGCTCGATGTCCATCTCCTTGAGAATTGTGACACCATCGTTGGTTATTACTACGTCTCCGAGGGTGTCGACCAGCATCTTGTCCATTCCCTTGGGGCCCAGAGTCGTTCTGACTGCTCCGGCAACGGCCTTTGCTGCCATGATGTTGGATTTCTGTGCCTCGCGGCCAGCGGTTCTCTGGCTGCCTTCCTTTAGAATGAGTACTGGTGTTCCTCCAAATTGTCCTGCCATTCAATTACCTCCAATGTTATAGGATCAAAGTGAGATATCGGGTGTTTGAACTTCTATATGAATGCTTCGGTTTGGATGCTCAGATATGATGCAGGATCATTTAAAAAAGAGAGGCCATGATGGCCTCTGACTGCCTTCAAAATAGGTTGATGTACCTCTCGACCTCCCAGGGATGCACATAGGTGTTGTACGCCTCCCACTCCAGCCGCCCAAGTCGCATGGCGTTCTCGAAGACGTGCTCGCCCAGCGCAGAGCGAATCACTTTGTCCCCCTCCAAATAGTCCAGCGCCTCCTTCAGGTTGGCAGGCAACGTCTTGATGCCCATGGATCTGCGCTCAGCCTCTGTGAGATGGTAAACGTTGAGGTCCACTGCATCTCCAGGATCGATGCTCCTCTTGATGCCATCCAGGCCCGCTGCCAGGATGACTGCAAAGGTCAGATAGGGGTTGCATGTTGGATCGGGAGAGCGAAACTCCAGGCGCGTGGACAGGCCGCGGCCTGCCGGTATGCGAATGAGCGAGGAGCGGTTCGGCCCTGACCATGTTATGTAAACAGGTGCTTCGAAGCCCGAGACCAGACGTTTGTATGAATTGATGAGCGGATTGGCTATGGCAGTAATTGCGCAGGCGTGCTCGATCAGTCCGCCAACGAAGAACCTGGCCAGATCGCTGATGTTATTTGGCATTTGAGGATCGTAGAACGCATTCTCATCGCCTCGAAATAGAGATATGTTGACATGCATACCTGTGCCGGCTGCCCCAAAGATCGGTTTTGGCATGAATGTGGCACGCAGGCCCTCCCGCATGGCTATGGTCTTTGTGACGTACTTGAAGGTGACCACTTTGTCGGCGTTCTTCAGTGCATCATCATAAACGAAGTCTATCTCGTGCTGGCCGCGGGCAACCTCGTGGTGCGAGGCCTCGATGGTGAAGCCCATCTGGGTCAGCGCGCGAATGATCTCTCGTCGCACGTCCTCTGCAAGATCCACAGGCCCAAGGTCGAAATAACCACCGAAGTCATGGGGCGTCGTGGCAGAGCCACCATTCTGCCTCTCGAAGAGGAAGAACTCCAGCTCAGGACCGACGTTCATCTTGTAGCCCATCTCCCGAGCCATCTCCAGCTGCCGCTTCAGTACGTTACGCGGGTCGCCCTCGAAGGGCTTTCCGTTTGGGAGGTGAACATCGCAGATCAATCGAGCCTCATTGGAGCCGTCCTTTGTTCTCCATGGAAGAAGGCTGAATGTGGAGAGATCTGGTCGGAGGACCATGTCCGATTCCTGAATCCGGGCAAAGCCCTCGATGGATGATCCATCGAAAGATATGCCGTTTTTCAAGGCCTTTCCCATCTGAGTTGCTGGAATGGCCACATTTTTTACAATCCCCTGAATATCCGAGAACTGCAGCCGGAGGAACTCTACGTTCTTCTCCTGAATAGTCTTTAGAACTTGCTCTTGGGAGCGCATTGAAACATCATCTCCTGCCAGTCGAATTATGAATTTTTATGACCAAGCCTCGACCTGGAGTTTTAAATATTTGGTGCTATGCTCTTCATGGAGATTTGATGTCTGGCAAGAGAGTTCTGGTGGTGGACGCGGGAGGCAGAGGAAACGCCATAGCTCATGCCTTTGCAAGGAGCCCTGTGGTCAGTGCAGTTTATGTCGCTCCGGGAAATGCAGGCAGCGAGATGCTGGAGAAATGCCGCCTTGCTTCAAGGCACGGCAAGGGTCCAAAGTCTATATCCGAGCTACTGGATTTTGTGAAAAAAGAGAGCATCGACCTGACCTTCGTGGGTCCTGAGGGCTACCTCTCAGAGGGAATGGTCAACGTCTTCCAGGAGGCTGGGCAGCGAATCATTGGCCCAAAGAAAGAGGCGGCGATACTGGAAGGCAGCAAGTGCTTCACCAAAGACCTGCTCAAGAGCCTGAAGGTCCCTGTGCCGCCATTCCAGAACTTCTCTGATGCTGCAGAGGCCAAAGAGTACGCGCTCCAGTACTGCGCGGAAAATCCAAAGAAGGGACTGGTGATCAAGGCGGACGGCCTGGCGGCTGGAAAGGGGTCTGTGGTATGTAGCTCATCTGTTGAGGCCCTGTCGGCCATCGACCGAATCATGGTGAACCCCAGGCTCTTTGGGCCTGCTGGTTCGAAAATTGAGATCGAGGAAAGGCTGAATGGTCGCGAGCTCATGTTCTTCGCCCTGAGCGACGGCCGGACTGTTCTGCCTCTTGAGTCGGCGCTGGACTACAAACAGGCCTTCGCTTCGAATGAGGGTGTGGCCATCCGGCTATTCAACAAGCTCTCTGGCAATCCCATCCTAGACAACAACCCAAACACTGGTGGGATGGGCGGGTTTTCGCCGCATCCCTGGCTGGACGAGGAGCTGACGGAGAAGATAATGAGAAGGATCGCTGTGCCTACAGTTCGCGGCTTCAAAGAGGCCACAGGCCATGAGTATGCAGGAGTTATCTATTTTGGGCTCATGATCTCTGAGGAGAAGGAGCCTGCGGTTTTGGAGATAAATGTACGCCTTGGCGACCCTGAGGCAGAGGTGATATTGCCACGTCTGAAGACCGACTTTTACCAGCTATCCCAGGCCATCTTGGACAGGGAACTTGAGGCCGTCGAGCTTGAGTGGTCGCAGGAATTCTGTCTGGGAATTTGCGCCATCTCGGGAAGGGCCATCAAGCCACTCTCGTCAGGAGGCGAGGAGCGGCCAGGCTATCCAGGTGAGCACTACACCAATATGCCAATCAGCGGCCTGGATAAGATCGACCCAGATGTACTGGTCTACCACAATGGCACCGCCTTTGGAGCAGACGCCACTGGCAAGAACAGGCTTTTCACAACCGGTGGCCGAGTGCTGACTCTGGTGGCCCGGGGAGGTACCCTTGGAGAGGCCAGGAGCAAGGCATATGAGAACATCAAGAGGATACATTTCAATGGAATGCGCTACAGAAAGGACATCGGCCTTGGGTATGTTTAAGATCCATCCCGCATCAGCATAAATAGGGGCTAAAATTCCGATGATAATATTTGGTTTGGAAGGAACCGCCTGGAACCTGAGCGCCGCTCTAGTGGACGAAAATGGCGTGATCTGCGAGAAGAGTGCAACTTATGTTCCTGCCAGGGGCGGAATCCATCCACGCGAGGCCTCGCAGCATCATGCGGACCACATGGCAGAAGTGGTGGGCGATGTCCTGGCTAAAGCCCGCGAGCAGAGCCTGAAGATAGACGCCATCGCCTTCTCTCAAGGTCCTGGCCTGGGCCCGTGCCTTCGCACTGTCGCCACGGCTGCGCGCATGCTATCGCTGCGCTTTGGAGTCCCACTGGTCGGAGTCAACCACTGCGTTGCCCACATCGAGGTTGGAAAGTGGCAGTCGGGTGCAAAGGACCCTGCCATCATTTATGTCAGCGGAGCCAACTCTCAGGTCCTTGCTCTGCGCCGTGGCCGGTATAGGATATTTGGAGAGACCCTGGATATCAGCATCGGAAATGCTATCGACAAATTCGCGCGCTCTGTGGGGCTGCCACACCCTGGCGGTCCAAAGGTCGAGGCGCTGGCGAGAGATGCCAAGCATTATATCCCGCTGCCCTATACAGTTAAGGGCATGGACCTCTCCTTCTCCGGCCTGTCCACGGCCGCGACAGAAGCTGCCAAAAGATATGACCTGGCCGATGTCTGCTATAGCCTGCAGGAGACGGCCTTTGCAATGCTGGTAGAGGTGACTGAGCGCGCCATGGCACATGCAGAGAAGAAGGAGGCGATGCTTGTCGGGGGTGTGGGAGCAAACAAGCGATTGGGCGAGATGCTGAACACCATGTGCCTGGAGAGGGGAGCGAGGTTCTTCCTTCCGCCAAAGAAGTTCATGGGCGACAACGGCTCCATGATCGCGTACACTGGATTGATCATGCTTAAAAGCGGCACCAAGACCCCACTGGAGGAGTCTAAGGTTCGCCCCGGTTACAGGACGGACGACGTGGCGGTGACATGGAGCTGAATTTCAAACTGCATGATAGCTTAGACTGACAGTCGGGTCGGTCAGGTCGAAGCCCTGAACATCCAGCACCAAAGTTCCGTTGTAGGTAGAGGAGAGGAACTCTAGACCTGGGGTGCAATTGATCTGGCTGAACTCATAATTGCCGGGAATGTAGAAGACAGCATGATACTCATCATAATAGCCGTTTGCAGGAAAGTTCAGCGACCACCCCTGAGCGTCAACTTTTAGGAGAGACTCGCAAACAGCGTAAAGCTGCCCGTTCTCTTCGTAGATGCGCTCGGAGGAGGAGTTCATAAATGGCAGTCCGGACACGTCATCGACATTGCCAACTATTAGCGTCTTTTTGTTGCTCGTATCATCTACGTATACATTCAAAAATAGCTGTTTGCCCTCGCAAACGCCAGCGGAGGAGATGATGAGCAGCAGAGCAAGGAGCAAGCATGCAGGCTTATCTGGGGTCCTCATTCGCGCCTCGATCGATCTCAGTGTCGGGACGGAGCCTATCGGCCCCGATCTCCAGCATTATTATTCTCGTATCCGTGCATTTGGGGATGCATATCCAGCAAAACAGTGTATTTCTCCGCCCTCTCTGTGCGACTCAGCTCTAGCTGGCCCCTGCCCACAATTCCTCCATCTGACGGAGAGATGACGAGTGTGATGCGGCCTGCACTGAATGGCTCTTCGCTTGCAAGTTCCGGGTTCGAGGCAAGCACATCAGCCCCTATGGTCGTTGAATTGTTGGCTGATGATATTGATATGTTGACGAGTGGATAGATGCTCCTGTCCAGCATCAAGCTCCCTCGATAGGCCATATTACATCTTTTTGTTCTGATGTCATCTCTTATCTCGTCCAGGCTCTTGTTTGAGGCCATTAGGTTTCTGACTTGCATAGGTTCGAGAGGACATAGGGCTTCAACATTAAGCCTCATGATATGAGACTCATTGCCCAATAGAGCAAATCCGTGACCGCTCTGGAGGACATCAATTGGTACACCCATAGGATGGCCGATCATTTGCTGGTCCATCATTCGATCGGGCTGTGCAAGGCACATGCCAAAAAGGCATATGACCAATAAACCCGCCAGCCACATGCATGAGAGTCTTCTACAAACATCCATCATTTTGAGCCCCGTCGTGAAAATGAATTCCTTGACTTAAAAGATTAATTGCACAACAAGATAAGTGCTCATTCATCCCAAAAAGAGGATGAGTTAGGTCCTGCTATTTCTCGAAGCAGACTTGACCCCACTCACTCATCTTTTGTGTAGGAGGGGATAGATCATCACCAACGATCGGGTCTCAGGAAGCTGGGCCCACCCTCGCGTTCATATCCAATAAACCTGGCCATTTCACGCAGTTGCAGCCTCTCTTTCTTCAGCTCACCCAAGGTCATGTTCTCTCTCTCTTGAATCCTCTTTTGTGCCAAGTCATTGATCTGAGCAAGTGTCATGTTGTTCAGTTCATCCATCCTCTCTTTCTTCAGCTCATTGATCTGAGCTAAAGTCATATTGTTCAGATCTTCTGCCGTCAGACCATCCATCATCAGCAGGAGCATCGGAGACTCGCATCCCATCATGCAGCCTTCTTGCTTCATATCTCGTAGCTCTCCCAGTGTCATGTTATTCATCTCTTCCTGGGTCAGATTATTCATCGAGAGCACCATACCATTATGCATTGCCCTGGGAGCGCCTACATCGACAGGCCTCGATAATGCTGGTGCCGCGAGAAGGATTACCATGACCAATGCAATTGCAGCGTTCTTCTGTTTCATCTAAGATCTTACCTCACACTTGACTTGAATTTTAGTCTACTCTCTACCCGCTTACGGGCAGCCCTACAATCTTTGCCGCCCAGCAAACACACCTGCGGTGCGAACGATACAAAAGTCTATAGCAGAACGAACGATCTGGTATGCGAGCTTGGTCAATCTTAAAAAAGGTTCAAGAACGTTCTTTTCCAGACAAAAACCAGTCAGAAAGTTCAATTATATTGGTCCTGCCATATTCCTTCTTGGTTACGAGCTTTCTCCTCTCAAGAGAGATCAAAATGCCCGTGAGAGACGATTTGGGTGTGCTGGTCTCATATCTGATCTCCGCTTGGGTCATTCTGCCTCCATGATCGATCAGAGTCTTCAGCACTGCGCGCTCCCTGGCAGTGAGAGTCTGCATAACTGCTTCCATCTCGCTGCTGACCACAATCTCCTTCTTCATAGCCTCCTTTTCATGAACCCCTGTTGCCTCAGCCTCATGGGCGGAGGGCTCTGGTCTCAATGGCATTTCCTCAGGGGGCTGATCTGAGGGGTGGGATGGCTCCTGCTCCTGGATAAAGTAGACTCCGTCATCCACCGGATCTGTTTGACCTGTTTCAACAACTCTTTTTTCTTCCACTGGAATCGGCGGCGCTGCTTTTATGGCATCTGCAACTACAATCGCACTTTTGCGAGACGCGCTCTCGCGATGGGCCATGAAGACTATTAAAGCCGCACCCGCAAATAGGAGAGATGCAGCTGCTAAAAGTAAAGCTAGATTGAGATTGTAACCTATGAATCCAGGAGGTGGTGGAAGTGGCATTGAGCCCTGATTTGCGAGGGATTGCTGGTATTCTATGGTGATATTCGGGTCATGTACCTCATACCCCTGCACATCAGCCAGCAGAGATTCGTTGGACGCAGAGAGGAGATAGCTCAAGCCATTCGATGCATTTATCTTTCCAAGCCGCATGTCGCTCGGGAAGATGAAGGTGATGCGAAAGTCTCCAAAAAAACCACGGGCATCGAACATCAATGTCCAGAGATCTCCCTCCTTCGTGGTTAAACTATCGGTTAGGGCATAGAGCTGGTTTGTCTCATTTTCGTAACGATATTGGGAGGCATTAAGAAAAGACAGGCTGCTGATGTTCTCAGCATAGCCGGTTATCAGGGCCTTGCCTGCATTGTCCAGGTAGACATTCAATATTAGCCTTTGCCCAAATGCTGTGTCCTGCTCCTGGGCAGAGGCAGATGCTACAGCAAGTGCAAAAACAATTGAGACCAAGATTTGCCAATGCAGCATCCTTCTCGTGTGAGTCCACCCCATACCATAGCACGTCTTAATGACTGAACATATTTAAACAACACTCAGACACGGCTACCAGAACAGCTGCTACCAGGCCCGACTGGCGATAGGCATCCTCCAGCCACTCCCAAAGGCACGATCTGTTACCTTCAATCCCGGAGCCGCTTGTTTTCTCTTGAACTCTGAATTTCGAACAAGGCTCAGCACGCGGCTAACAGTCTGCGGATCGAATCCCAACTGCACTATCTCCTTCATGGATCGATGATGCTCGACATAATTCTCGAGAATTGCATCCAGCACATCATAGGGAGGCAAGCTGTCCTGGTCGGTCTGGCATGGGCGAAGTTCCGCTGAAGGAGCCTTGGCCATGACCGTTGCGGGGATGACATCCCGGCCGCGCGAGGCATTCAACCATTTTGCCAGGCGGTACACAATCGTCTTGGGAACATCAGAGATCACAGCAAGCCCGCCGGACATGTCGCCGTAAATTGTGCAGTACCCCACAGCCAGCTCAGATTTGTTTCCAGTGGTCAGGAGAATGGAGCCGTACTTATTGGACAGAGCCATAAGCAGGTTACCACGGATGCGCGCCTGGATGTTCTCCTCAGTTACATCCTTCTTTAAGCCACTAAAGGCTTCCTTGAGGCCTAGATCGAAAGACTTCATGATGTCTGTGATGGAGATCAAGATCGTCTTTATGCCGAGGTTTTGCGCCACAGCCTTTGCATCCTCAATGCTCCCGGGGCTTGAGTAAGGCGAGGGCATGAGCACCCCTAGAACGTTCTCAGCGCCCAGGGCATCGGCTGCCACTGCGGCCACAATGGATGAGTCGATACCCCCTGAAAGCCCCAGAAGCACACTGGAAAAACCGCACTTGTGAACGTAATCCCTGGTTCCAAGTACCAGTGCGCGCCAAATCTCTGATTCGGGCACAAATTCGTCTTTTGCTATTGTTCCTGTGAGGGATGTCAGGTCTGCAATGACCAGGTCCTCTTCAAATCCACGCCCACGGGCCACGAGACGTCCTTTTCCATCGAAGAAGCTGCTTCTGCCATCGAAGACAAGGTCGTCGTTGCCGCCAACCTGGTTGACGTACAGGAAGGGAACACTGTACTTGCGGGCCATGGCGCTAAGCATGGCCTCGCGATGCATCTGCTTTCCAACGGTGAATGGCGAAGCAGATAAGTTGATAATCGCACCGGCTCCTGCCTCGACCATCTCCTCGATTGGATCTGTATGGTAACGCCTGCGCCTCCAAAGGTCGCGATCATTCCAGATGTCCTCGCAGATGGAGACGCCAAGCTTCATGCCCTTTAGCTCCAGAATTTGCGGCTTTTTCTCTGGTTCGAAGTAGCGGTCCTCGTCGAAGACATCGTACGTGGGGAGCAGAGTCTTGTGAAAGGTCTTCTCCACCGTCCCCGCATTGAGCAGCGCCGCTGAATTGAACAGCGGACGGCCCACCTCACCGGGATTGACCTCTGCCACGCCCACAAGAACGGGAGGCGAGTTTGCGAGATCTTTTGCGAGCTTTTGCAAAATCTCCCAGCTACGCTGCACAAAATC
>JAUCQD010000259.1 GCA_030372945.1 Methanothrix sp.
ATGCAAAGCCGATGGATTTCCAGTCTCATCGATAAGATATTTCTGGGCAAAATCCAGTACTCTCGAATCCAAGAGCATGGTCGATTGATTATCCAGATAAATTCCCTGCATATAACTAACGACCCTTACCTCATTTTCTCTATCCAGAATGTCACTATTTGGCCCGATCTCTCGAACTTCAGGAACTTATGTCCAGCCCTTTTGGCCCATCCAGGAATATCCAGTTCAGCAGTCGGATCATCAGCCTCCACCTTAAGTATCTGTCCTATATCGATATTTTCAATCTCCTCTTTGGTTCTGGCGAGGGGGATGGGACAGAACAAGCCCACGCAGTCAAGTTGAACATATGGCTTAATATCCGACATTTGCATTCACCTTGAGTCTCATTAGAATCACTCCTAACTTTCCAGATAATTGTAACTGCCCGCCTGCTCATGCAAAGGCAGAGGATCCCATGCTTTTGGCGAGACCGGACGAGTCTTCATCAGCCACGGGAGGCCAATGCTGCATATAACCGTCGTGGCCAGGGCCATGATCACCAGGCCAACGAAAATATGCGCTTCGATCAATCCGTAGTGCAGGGCAGCCGAGGCCAGGGCAATTTCCATTGCCCCTCTGGCATTCAGCCCGAAGCCGACTGCCAATGCCTTTCGATTCTCTATGCCTGCGGCCGTGGCACCCAGGCTAGCGCCGACGATCTTGCCCGCACAGGCAACGGCAAATATCAGAAGGACTATAGTCGCATCAAAGTCAGCTGCAAAGTCTGTTTTAAGCCCCACGGATACGAAGTATATCGGAGTCAGTATGGTCATAACCGGAAGGTAAATCCTTTTCAGGATGCTCTCCTTTCGGCTCCGTCTCTCCGAGAGAATCAGTCCGGCGAGAAATGCGGCTACTATGCCGTGCCCGCCCATTAACTGTGAAGCCAGAGATGCCGTAAGCATGGCCAGAGCAATGAGGTCAATGATGCCACCCCAAAGCGGCTCAACGGGATTGATTCCCTTCCTTTTTATGAAATAGAGAACGCTAAAGGCCAAGGCAAGCATTCCGACGGTGAGAATAAGATCCAGGCTGGGGCTGATGCTCGCCTTCAAACTGGTCAGAATCAGGGCAAAGGCGCACCAGCCAAAGATATCATTTATCGTGGCTGCAATCATAATTATCCCACCCAATTCGCTCCTCATGAGATCGAGATCCATGAGAATCCTGGCGATCACTGGCAAAGCGGAAATGGAGAGAGCTGTTCCCATGAAAAGGGCAAATAATTGGCGATCTTCAATGGAAATTCTCCATAAATCTGGGATCAGGATAACCACGGCATATCCAAGGGCAAATGGAAGAACTATGCCACAGATGCTTGTAGAAATTGCACCTTTTTCCCGGCCTCTTATGCAATCCAGATCCACTTCCATGCCAGCGATGAAGACGAATGCTATAAGACCTAGTTGAGCAAGGGCATTGAGAAGATGAAATGCATCTCCTGATGGCGGGAAGACCGCGGGCTGCAGTGCCGGAGCCAGAGCACCGAATACAGTTGGGCCAAGAATTATCCCTCCAATAATCTCACCCAAGACTGCTGGCTGATGAAGCTGTCTGGCAAAGCTGCCCAAGATGCGAGCTAGAGACAGCATCACCAAGATATGAATTAAAAACGACGGCAGCCAATTCATGGACCTTCCTCCCTATGTTAACAATTGTTATCAATATAAAGCTTGCGGAAAGGCATATGGATCATGCACTATCGAAGGAGCACGGAAGATTTTCTCTGATATTTTCCCAAATAGGAGAATTTGATGATTAAATGGGAAAACTACATATACTCTCCAGCTCATGATAACAATTGTTATTGAGCACATGAAGCTATCTCAATTGAAGGTGATGGTCGTGAAAAAAGCAATAACAACAGCCGTATTTATGTTGCTGATGCTGTACCTCAGCTACCCGGCTTTTGCCGCAGGCTCCGTTCTGAATATCGGATATCAGCCCAGCACTCATCAAATAGCAGAAACGGTTGCCTTTGAGAAAGGCTGGTGGCAGGATGAACTGAAGCCATTTGGGATAACTGAAGTCAAAGAGTTCCAGTTTCCCACAGGAGTTCCTGAGATGCAGGCGATGGTTGCAGGTGAGCTGGACATTGCCTATGTGGGCACTGCGCCGCCGATCTCGGCGATATCTCAGGGCCTTGATGCCAAGATAGTCGCAGCGGTGAACATCAATGGCTCAAACCTGGTTCTTAAGCCCAACGCAACCTACGACGGACCGAATTCTCTGTCTGGGTTGAGCATTGGCACCTTTCCGCCAGGATCGATTCAGGATATTGTATTGTATTGAAGAAATGGCTGATCGACAACGGAGTCGATATAGCTAAAGTTGATATTAAAGCCATGGATCCTGGTCCAGCCATAACAGCTCTTTCCGCTGGTAAGATAGATGGCGTCTTCCTGCCCCATCCGTCTCCTGCCATTATTGAGCTGAATGGCAAAGGTGAATCGGTGGTCCCATCAGGAGAGATGTGGCCAAATCATGCCTGCTGCAGTCTGGTAGTCAGCGGAGAGCTAATCCGGGATAATCCTGACCTGGTATTGCAGATACTCAGAATTCATAACAATGCAACTCTATACATCAACAAGCATCCAGACGAGGCTGCAGAGATCTTTGCCGCCAGGACCAACCAGGACATTGATCAGGTAAAAAGATCCCTCCAAACCTGGGATGGCAAGTGGATCTCTGATCCTCATGAAGAGATCTCGTCCACCCTGGAATACGCGACTGAGAACTACAAGCTAAAATATATCACAAAAAAATTGACTGCGGAGGACCTATTCGACACTAGCTTCTACGATAGAGTATTCTGATGCAGGCAAGCCGTGAGAGCGCCATGAACAAGAAATTAAACGTGGCTTGTTCATGGCCATTTTTGCCTCAATCTCAACTCTTAATAGATACCAAGTTTTAACAGGTTATTCTAGGATGGAGAACTACCGCAGACTTGACAGAACCTATCCGAGATAAATTTAAATATGATAACAATTGTGAATATCGACTTTGCATTCGAGAGGATTTAAAATGAACAAGAAGAAATACGGTCTTAGCACTCTGGCGTTGCATGTCGGCCAGGAGTCGCCGGACCCAACCACGGGATCAAGAGCTGTTCCCATCTACCAGACTTCGTCTTATGTATTCAAGAGCACAGAGCACGCTGCAAATCTCTTTGCTCTAAAGGAACTCGGTAACATCTACACCAGACTCATGAATCCCACCAGCGATGTATTCGAAAAGCGCATTGCAGCCATAGAAGGTGGGAGTGGTGCCCTGGCAGTATCATCGGGCATGGCTGCAATTTCTTTGGCACTCCTGGCCATCACCCAGGTAGCTGTCTCTTATAC
>JAUCQD010000260.1 GCA_030372945.1 Methanothrix sp.
AGCTATAGTACTTACTAAAAAATATAAAATAAAGTAATTATCTATTATAAGATAATTTTTTCAGTCCATTTATACGTTCGATCGCAGCCATCTGATCAAGTTGTGGCAGCATCATAGACGTTTGGGCAGTTCAATGGAGAGGCACTGCCATCCTTCTCCTCCCACTTGGCCAGCACAGGGTCGAAATATTCGATTTCATCTGAATTCTCCTCTACCGACCACGGGCAGGTGATGTCTGCAGTCAAAACCTTGCGCGCGCTGCTGTCGAGCCACGCCCGGTAGATGATCGACTGATTCTTTTCAGTGGCTCCCTGAGCACCAGTGGCCTCCACCAGGTTAATGATATCTCCATCGCATCTCGCCGTGTCTAGAAAGATCTCGATCTTCGCCGAGTCGCCGATGGCCAGATGGAGCAAGGTCCAGTTGCAGCTGTTGCTATCGAGCCTCACAGGTCGCAAGGATGAGTTGAGAAATCTTGAACCTTTGGGGAATGTGTCTCGCAGGAATAGTGGCCCCAGCGCAGAGTTGCCATCGTTTGTGATGGTGATGGTATACGCGGCCACGTCTCCGATCAGTCGCCCCTCCTTTTGAAGATAAAGATGAGGCCTGTCGTACTTTGAGCTGCAAGAGATCATAAGCTTTCTCTTGATATTGAAGTCGCCTATGAGGATCTCCTCCTCATCCACCTGCTGTCTTTCGGATGCTGCATACGCAGTCCGCAACTTTGCAGTCCCAGAGAGGTTGATCTCGCTCTCCATGGCTCTGAGGCCCCAAAAAGTTGCGTTCTTCTTCAGGTATTTTGCGGCTGAGACCTCCTCAGCAATGAAGCTGGATGGAGTGTGAGACCACATTCCTTCTGTGAGTCTCTGGGATATGTTGAGATATGTACTGGGCGAGATCTCATAGCTTTGGGCAAGATATGATGCATCTATGTCCTTGCTCATGAAGTTGCTCAATGTCTCAACTCGCTCCTCAGACTGAAAGGTACCTGTGCCGGATTCACAGCTTCCCTGTGTATTTTCGATCTTCAAATTTGCATTCAAGTAACCTTGGCCTGATACAGATCGATCCCAAGTCAGGCTCTGGCCCGAATCGTTTATCTTCTCCAAAACCATGAAACTTCCAATGTACTCTTCTTTGGAGATATCATCTTCGGTCGTTGAGCTATAATTCTTGGGCCTCTTTTGCATTTCAATGGATGCCATGCCTCGAAAATCCGATTCCGTCTCGAGTTGTGAGCCATTCTCGTCCAGTTCGAAATGGCTTTCGTGGTCTAGCAAGGTCGAGTATCTGTGCAATTCGCAAAATTCTGTATTCGTAATTTTGTTTTTGATGCGGCTCTCCTTTGACCAAAGAGATGAGATGCGCTGAGAACTGTTTTTCGGCAGTATAAATGTGGTGGGACGGTAGACAGCCTTCATGCTCTGGCTCAGACTTACGGATTTGTTTGAAAGGAGAAAGTTCAGATCCTCAGATCTCTCGTAATTCCCGCTTCCGTGCTCGCGAAGGCAAAGGCTCGTGCCCTCTTCTCCCAAAATTTTCACTTTCGCAGTGCCAAAAAGCTGCATTTGATCAGATGATACGTAAACCCTATTGGTGAGTGTGGAGCATCCTTGGGAGGTGGTGAAATCCCCGTAGGCGTTGACAAAGCCGAATCCCGTGATCTTCTGATGGCCTTCGAACTTCATATCTATACGGGGAACCCTCACAGTCAGATGGATCTCAATGAGCTCCCCGGGCGCTAAAGAGTCAAATTTCCAGATGCCTTCGCCCGCCTGGTTTGGGGAGGCAGAGACAAGCTCCACAGGCGATTCAAAAACGTCTCTTACGATGACGTTGGTGGCGGGCTGGCCCCCGACGTTTTGGACTTTTATGACGTAGCATATCTCCTCTCCTCTGCGCACTGCCTTCTGCAGGGCAGTCTTGTTAACGCTCAGCTGTGTCTCATTCAGAACCCTGGTATAAATTGTGCCGCTCTTCGGACCAAGCTCGTCTGACTTTATTGTGAAGCGATTTGCAAGCACAACGCCGCTGTCAAGGGTCCCATCTACATGCACCTTGATCTCTATGCTGTGAGGCTCATTTGGTGCCAGCCGATGGATCTTCCAGGTGTTGTTGTCAGCATTTGAGGGAGCTGGGTCGGCAAAGAGAAAAGACACGCCTGGATCGAGCTCGTCGATTATGGTGACGTTGTTTGCCACACTGCAGCCTTCATTCTCGTAGGTAAGCGTGTAGCTCAATGTCTCTCCCACCTTTACTGGGTCAGGATCAGCCTTCTTGCTAATTGAGAGGCCCATGGCGACTACCTGTGCCGAGGACCTTCGCAGGTAATCATTTACACCTCCTCTGCCAGTCCGCTCATCAGCACTATCGCCTGCTGTGCTCGTCCAAGTCAAAATGGCTTCGTCGACGATGGCATCACCGGGCTTCGCTTTGCAGGTCGCATTGAACGAGATCAGAATTCTCCGGCTGCTATCCCAGCCAAGATCTATGGCATCGAGATGCCATCTCAATCTGTCAGCGTCAAATGCGGCCGGAGGCCCTGACAGGACCCTAGCTGAGCCCGGCAAATAGGCCATGCTGTCTGGCAGGAGATCTTGCAGTTCTATGTCAAAGGCAGGTGCGTGGCTTTTAGCCGAGTGGTAGACGGCCAGATTGTATGATATGTTGTCGTTGATGCCAGCAACTTTGGATGTAGGAGATACCTCCAAGATGAGGTCTGGTTCGGCTACTGTGATGGGCCCTGCCTCATCTCTGTCTACCTTTATCTCTTGCCCGGTACTCCAGGTCATGCAGGCCTCTGTGCCCCTCAGGATGACGCCGTCCTGATTTTCAGGCGAATTCGCCAGGGCACAATTATATTCGATCTCGATTCTAAATGCTGGACCTACATCTCCGAAGAACCAGCAGATCTGCTGAGATCCATCCTCGGTAGATCTCTTCGTCTCTTTTTGAGGTTCAACTCCGTGCAAGGATAAGCTGCTGCTTTTGTAGTTCAGCCAGGCAGGAATGGTATCATTGATCCATAGGTCTTGGGCTCCCATTGGCAGGTCGGCTTCGATCTCGTAGCTCATGACCTCGCCCGGAGCGATGCGATGAGGCTCGTCCGGAAGCTTTCGAATAGCTGTTCTCCTGTCAACGGCTGATGCCTGCTGGACCTCTTGACAGGGTCCCGATCCCCATTTGGCAACGACGATACTGGAATAGTTATCGCACGATAACACAGCCTTGGCCACAACTCTGACCTCCCTCTCATCTCCTGGGTTCAGATGGTCGTAGCTCCACTCGAGCTGCTTGCCTGGAGAGTCGATCTCGAGCAATTGCAGGGCTTCATTTAAAGTGGCATTGACCTGAACGTCGTATGCAACCCCAGCTCCATTATTTCTCACCACGACAGTCCAAGATATCTCATCTCCTTTTGCAGCTTCAAATCGGTCAGGCGTAACAGAGACTCTCAGGTCGGCTCTTAGTACAGCAGATGTAGCCGATTTTGCAAAGACATCTCCCGAAGAGGAGGATAGCTTCGCAAAGAGCGTCGCGTTGCTTGGAGCATTGCAGCCTGGTGTGAGGTTAAATTGCAATGCCACACTCTCTCCAGCATAGATGTTGTAGGTGCTCCCACCGTTCGATGAACCCTTAGTGGCCTCCTGAAATCTCCACTCTTGATCGTCTCCCAGGTCCTTGCCGTCCGGATAGCGTGCCCAGCAAAGGTCATTGTTCTTTTCGTCTTTTGCCTCTGGTGTGCAGTCAATCTCCTTGCCTGAAGAATCAAAAAGGGTGATCTTTGTTGGATAAGAGTTGATCAGCGAGCCATTGGTCCAGGCGATGACGTGATAGCCGCCCGCTGCGATTACTGTGCCCTCTGATATGAATTCTGTTTTTCCGAAATAGCCATCGACTAGCTTCCACCCACCGACATCGACATCAAAAGACGAAGGGTTATAGATCTCAATCCATTCATTTCCTGAGTCAGGGCCCTCAGGATTTTGCTCCACCTCATTTATCGTTATGTGGCGACATGATCTCAGCGCAGCACTCAGATCCCAATTTACGAATTGTCCTTCCCGGAGCGGATCGTAAGATGATTCGAGATCATCTAAGACGATCTTCGAGTCTTTTGAACAGGAAAAAGCTTCTGGAATCTGAACGGACGCAGATCGCACGTTGGTATCTTCGTCGCAAACATAGTTCAGGCTGCAGGCTTTGGGACCGCAAACGTCGAATTCCTGCGGAGAATTGATGCTTAATGATGATGCTGCGGCAGGAGTGATTGTCAGCAGCAATATTAGATAAAATATGCCAACTATATAATTTTTATAACTCTTCTCATGCTTACCTAATTTACCACCTGCTAAATCCATCTCCATCGGCACAAATTCTGCACCTACTTTTGATCAGTATTTTCAGTACTTAACACAAGAATGTCTTATTTAACTTTTTCTATCAGTCTCTCTACAATCAGCCTCTCAAGTTGTGCAGAGCTCCATCTAAATCAGTCCCTCAGGAAATGATGCTCTTCGAAAGGACGATCTTAAACCAAAAATTGGTGAGCGAAGGTCAGCAAACACTGATGCACTTTAATGCATCCTTTTTTTCCTAGACGCCTTGTACTTCGGCCAGGTCTGATAGCGCGCATCCTTATCGGCATAGCTCGCAGCCACGCTCTCGGAGACTGCCCTATCTATCCGATCGTCGCGCGACCTTCTCTCCGCGGCCATCTTCTTCACAATCAAGTAGTTGGCTGCCAGGAAGAGGGGGATCATCAGAATACAGATCACGACTATCTGCCAGACTTCCATTGAAATAACTCTCTGACTGAGAATATAAAATGCTCACCTGAACTTGGCCAGCAGCCTGGCGTAGAACTCTCGCTCCGGGCTTTTCGCGGACCGCACCAGCCGGTCTAAAATCAGCTCAGGAGTGCTCTTGGCCAGGTAATTGTACTTCGGGCTCCTGTTCACGATGAGATTGTTCTTCTCATCCAGGCCCTCTGCATCGATTCCATCCACTCGCACAGCTGTTTCGGCGTAGCGCCTGATATCCTCTGCCAGATGGCTGACGAAGACCGCTAAAGAGTCTGAGCAGTTCAGCTCATCCAGCATGCATGCGATGATCCGGGCCGAGGCTCCAGGCTCAGTGATGGCCTCCAGCTCGTCTGCCAAAACCAGCTTTTGTTTCTTGTTCTCCACGACTGAAAATTTGCGAATGGCCGTCTCAAATGCGCCAGCTGTAAGGGTGCCGCGGCTCTTGCTGAAATAATACATCTCCTGATAGAGGCTCATCTTGCACAGCCTCGCGGGAACGGGCAATCCCATGTGACCTAGGATTACTATCTGTGCTATGAGATCCAGAAGCGATGTCTTGCCGCCTGAGTTCACGCCGCTGAGGATGACCACCTTCTCAGGATGGTCCATTGTGCCCAGGGAATAACTCACCAGATCGGGTTTATTCAATGAGAGGTTCCTGCCACATTCAAAGCTAAGGCATGGCTCCTTGGCGATCTCTGGCATGCATAGCTCCTCCTCAAGAGCGAAGCCGCCCAACGCAAGTAAGAAGTCGAACTCCATGAGGGCACGAACCAGCTCGAAAGCAGCCCCCTTCTTGTCCTCAAGGTCGCGGGCAAGCTCTCTTCTAGCCTTGAGCCCCCTCTCTTCAATCCTGCTTCTCAGCTCCTGTTCAAAGGAGTGCAAAGCCTGTCGGTTGATCTCCAGGGGAAAGCATACCTTCTCAGGGAATATCTCATCCAGCCAGACCGTCTCTGGGCCTTTTAACTCCAGATCGCGAGCTATGCGAACTTTTGCCTCTAAAAGTGCCTCGTGAAAGAGGCCTTTCATCTGCAATTCAAAGAGCTCCTGGACTCCTTCTCCCCTGGTCATTACCATGAGCAGATCATTGCCGCCCAGCGTCAAAGAGCTCATCTCAATCTTTTTCTTAAGCTCATCATTGAGCCATGACGCTGCATCGCGAACGCACTCTCCGAGACGTTCAGCTATCCTGGAAAGGCGCTCAGCCTCGCAATCATCTCTCTCATTTAATTTGCAGATGCATCTCGCAAAACCGTCCCATTTAGCAAAGCTTCTCACTCCTAGGTCCCTAAGCTTCAGCGCGGCCTTTGTCGCATGCAAGAGTGTGTCCAGATTGTCTGTGAAAAATCCCAAAGCAGCCTCTGGAGCCAGATACCACTCGTCGAGTGACAGCGCGAGCTCGATTCCAGGAGGTCCGTCGATCTCCTCACCCACGAAGCTGACGTGGCTGTAGCTTGCCGCCAGGTCCACAAGCTCCCTTGGGCTCTCAGTCAGGTACAGGTCGATCAGCTTGTCAAGCCCACGCGCCTTCAACTGCTGGAAGGCTTTTGCGGAAGATACTGCCACAGCCCTCTCTCGTACTCGCGAGGGCGCCCTCTCCCTCAAGGGCTTGATCATGCTCAGCAGATTGCTTATGCCCTGCCCCTGCGTCAGCCTGGCGTATTCTATCGCGGTCTCTATCATCTTGCGGTTCTCTGCCAAGAGCGTTTCAGAAGAGGATGGGAACAGCGTGGCTATCTTATGGCGGGCGTATTCAGTATGTGCATAGCTTTCAATCCGAGCTATCAGCATCTGATACACTCTGAACACTTCATCGGTTGCGAGGAAATCGTCAGGCTTGATGCCATATTTCATTCCGCGAGCATACTGTACCAGGAGGAGAGCCTGGCGTTCGCTCAAGCCTCTGGTCAGGCCCGTGACGTCTCCATCTAGGATGGCCTGCAAAGCGCTCTCCTCGCTACCATAATGCTCGATCAGGCGCTCCCTTATGCGAGAGCCCACACCGGGCAGATCCACGAGCTTCAATCAAGCAGCATATTGAAGGGAATATAATATATCTGTTCCGCCGACATGGCCTTGCGAGGAAGCTTGATATCCTGTGGAGCAATTGAAGATCCTGTGCTACTACATCGCTTGCTGGGCATTGGGGCTGAGGAGAGCATATTTCTGGCCGAAGAGTCCCTGAATGACCTCATATACTTGCCAGTTACTGAGGAGATATTGCAGTCTGCACAGAGTGCCGACGAATGTATTGAAATCCTGGGGCTTGGCGTGGCATTGCACATCAAGCAGCCTGCAGAGTTCTGGCTCTTGCTGACGGATAAATATTCAGATCAGAAAATTGTAGAGGAAAATGCCGAGAGATGGACGTCTCGGGTCAGCAAGAGTGTGCAATCTGGAGAGGAGGATTTTTTCCTTGCTCTTACGGAATATTTTGCCATATCGCTCATGGAAGAATTGTTCTGCGATGAATGCCACATGAATGGGGCCCCTCTTTACGTGGAAGAGCGAATAGAGCGGCTAAAATCTTTTATCGAGCCGATAATTCCTCGAAATGCAAGTATACTGGAGATCTGCTGCGGCAGTGGCATGGCCACACAGGCCCTAATGCGACTGGGGCACCATCCCATCTGCATGGATTCAGATTTGTGCGATCTGTGTCAGGCCATGAAGAGCGACCTGATGGACCCCGGTAGCTGCTTCGTATTAGATGCCAGACTTCTGCCTCGATTCCTCCCCCCGCAGTCATTTCAGTTCGTACTGGGATTCATGGTCGGCCTGATCGATGAATTTAACTGGCCGCTGTGGAGGGAAATTCTACTTACGGCATCCGGCCTGGCAAGGGAGGGAGTTCTCTATACAACTTACACTCAAAGAGAGGCTGAACTCATCGCGAAGGCCTTCGATGAGGCAGGATGGACCGGGGAGGTAATCGACAATCGCGACTCCAAAGGAATTTACGATCAGTGGGCATATCTAGGCAGAAGGAAAGGACGACGAAAAGGTTAATTACAGTCGCCACAATGGATGAATTGAGGTGAGACTTTTGGCGGAGTTCAAGAAGCGAAATGCTGAGAGAAAGGGTGGCAAGAAGGAAGAGATCAAGAGCAAAAAACTCCTGGAAGATAACCTCGATGATCTAAGGGGCAGAGGCGAAGTCGAGACGTAGCCTCAGTTAGGAATCGGTTAGGGCCAGGGGTCTTAATTGCGCCATATTTTGTCATTCAATCACGAAGGCGTGACGCTCAAGCCCTTGCTCAGCTCCTTGAGCTTTTCTATGCTTTCCATGGTCTTGGCCGATTCTTTCTTCTTCTCCTCCTCGAAGTGCTTGATGATCTCCTCCAAGGAGATTGTGAGCCGATAGACCTTCATGGGCCTGCCTTTTCCATCTTTCTTGATCTCGCGCTCTTCAACCCAGTTGTTATTGCGCAAAGTGCGCATTGCAATACTTACCTCGGGCTGTCTGAGATTGGAGCCGATCTCGATCTCCCTGGACGTGGCCTCCTCCACGTTGGCGAGATATGTGATCATGCTGGCCACGTTTCTTGGAATACCGAGATCTCTTAGAACTTCTACGAATTCCCGGTCAGCATCATCCAAAACTTTCACAGAGAATTGTCTCATCTCGACCTCATTCTATTTTTGTATATAACAAATAC
>JAUCQD010000261.1 GCA_030372945.1 Methanothrix sp.
CGACCTTCGCTGCCAGATCAACAAGTTCTTTTTCAGATTCGACCCTTGCAGCCATTTGAATTCCGTCTCTCTGTCCCTTCAATGATAGATCAAGCCCTATTGTCTCAAAGAGCATACCCTCATCAGATGCTCCACGGCCGGGATCGATCCTTACATGAGTTCTTGGCTCCTTTGCAGGCAAATTGAGGAAGTCATCTGCACCATCAATTTTTTTTGGATCTGGTGGGGCACTAAAAGACTTGCCTTTTGGGTTTGTCAGCCATCCGGCCATCATCTCCACAGACCAGAAGGCTGGTACCTTTGCAGGCTTGAAGTCCTCCAGCACGCCTTCCGGAAGTATCGCCGGACGAACGCACTCTGGAAGATCGCAGCCCTCGCCTTCTCTCAAGTCAACTGGCCGAATTGCAAAAGCCTGGCGCTTATTGTCTTCATCTCTTACAAGGATGTCCTTGGGTGCTGGCAGGTAGATCTGGCCTTTGATCAGCGGCAGAGGACCTGAGACCTGGACGGCCTTCAGATCACTCACCATTTTTTCATCAAAAGTTCCGCCATTCATCTTGCCAAGCATTGTCCTCACAGAGCCTGCGAGGACTGAGGGATAGGGCCAGTCCAGCGACCTCATGCGAATTCCCTGGCCGATCCCAAAAGGACGACCGTCTCTGGCGATGACAGGATCGTGCGGGACTATTGAAAGAAACGCAGTCTTCATGCGGCAGCCTCCTTTTTGACTGCCTCACCAGTCTGGCTCTTGACTTCAGCGATGCTTCTTGCGAGAACCAGCTCCTCCGCCCGCCGACGGAGATCTTCGTGAGAGTTCACATCTTTCATCAATTTTTCGATATCCTCTTCGCTGATCTCAGCGGCTCCACGGCCTGGCCTCTTGCGCTTGAGCAATAGTATTACTTCTTTTGATAGAAGTTCCTGGGATACGCCCGCCCAGTCCCTGTAATCCTCTGCAAGTTGACGCAAGTCGTAAGCTGCTTTGTCCGGGAACTTGTCCTCCTGGTACATTCTCACCCATTCTGCCAGCCTCTCGTCCAGTCCATTCTCGCCTGGAGGCTTCCATTGCTCCCGGATTATTATTGGATCGCCACCGCTTCTTGTGTGAAGGCTCACACACAGGCCGTTCCTGTCAGGAGCTTTTGCTGACTTCTCTGCATCCCGACCATATCCCAGAAGGTCTTCCAGCGGCTCTATGCTATGTCCAATGGCGATTCCGACCGAGAGTGTCGGCGTCTTGCCTCCTTCATTCTGATCCGGATAGTCCTTCAGCAATTTCTCAAAAGCATCGTGCAGGTCTCTTGCAACTTCAAGGCATCTGTCGACGGGCAAAAAGGCCAGGACATCGTCTCCTCCTGAGTAGACCATGCACCCCCGTCCTCTATGCTCATCCTCCACGATCTTCCGGGCATCGGCGGCAAACTTTGCAAGCTGGCCTGAAAACTCCTGATGCTTCTCTTTTGACTCGATAATGGAGAGGGTTTTGCCCATTCGGTCGCCATCGGCCATGAGGATGGCTAGATAGGGATTAGGCTCTCCAAATCCCAGACATTCCTTATCTCTCTTCTGAAGCCTGATCACTTTCTCCTCGATCTGCTTAAGCTTCTCCAAGTCGCCTTTGAAGTGATTCTCCTCGTCTGAATCTGCCGAAATACCTTCAAGGCTTTTCTTTGCTCTTTCGAGACGAGATGGATAGAAGATCTGTCCATCAAACGGGAAATTCTGGTATAGCCTTTTTCCTGTGCCTGTTGAGAAGCTATTCTCTCCTTCGCACAACATCCCAATTTCATCAAGAAGTTCGTTAGCCTCATCGTCTCGATTCCCTCTAATCCCTCTGATCCACGGATCGAGAGCCACGCGGGTGACTGATGGGAAGGCGACTCTTCCGCCTCCAAGCCTCTTGGTAAGCCCAACCGCACAGAGCTGCTCACCTTGATTCAGGCGCATCCGCACTAAGAGTCGCCCGGGTACCTTTTTTTGAAGAACGCTTTCCCTGGCACCATCGAGCGATGATTTTGGGATGCCAGAGCAGCCCTTGGCTGGCTTGAAGTCTCTGATTGACTTTCTGCCTGCCAGAAGGCGCATCAATCTCATTCGAGTCTCCTTGTAAGTATTGTTCATAGGAGTCCAGGCTGCATAAAACTCGACGACGTCATCGACCTGGTCATCCCAGATCTCTTTGCGGATGGCGGAGCGCGCTTCATCCCTGGCCTCTTCTGCAAAGCGCCTCCATTCATCTCTTGCCGCACTCTTCGCTTTCTCATTCAGGTCGGCAGGTTTGAGTTTGATGTCTTCTGGCAGCTCTGCCAAAATGATGTTTGCAACATTGAATGCGTCAAGTTCCAGCGACGATTTTAGCCGATTATCCCCAGCTTTTAGAGCAGGAAAGATCAGCCCTCCACCAGCCTCGGCCACTGTTCTGGCTGCAGCCTTGCTGATCTCCGAAAGCAGGTGCGAGCCAAACCAGAGGTCTCTAGTCCTGCGGGCCGCAGCGATGAAGTCTTGGACCGGGCCGATTGAGAGGACGTAAAGATAAGATACCATCAGATCACCTTCACAAATCCACGAGTCAGTGCAAAAGACATGAACGCATCAAGCGCAGAGCATCCCCCAGAGCAGAACCTGTGCCTTGGGGAATCAGAAAATGCTGAACGCCAAGGATCAGATATTTCAGATACAGATATGGGATAGCCGGCCACCAGATCGTTATTGTCTGGTTTTAAATAGGCTGATTGCAGCGGTGATGTATTTAGCCGCATAATCATCGATGCAAAGCTACCATTGCTAAATCTTATAGGTCGCAGTATTATGGGGCTGGCCATGCGATCATGATCTTTAGTATGCTGCAATGTTGGCTTCAATCCCTCACCACGGATTTCGATGATAATAGGCATTCCATACTCTGCTCGAGGAAACGCGATATCTGGCATCCTCAGATCAGGTGGATGCCAATATTTCGGTCTAGTTTTCCAATTTTTTTGTCGTTGCACTATGTTCCTAACCGATTCAGGCTCAGGCCATCTTGAACGTCCTGGACGATTCGGAGCAGGGTCCCTACCTATTTTCTCACCCTGCCTAAAGTTCTGCATCAGGCCCACAACATTCGCCCAGGCTTGTATTGCATCGCTGCTGCTCTGAACTAGCAGGCTGTTTAGAATAGTGGGCCAGCTTTTTGTGCTTGGAGCAATGCCAAAGCTCTTGAGACAGCGTTCATACCATGATTTGATTTCAGATGCATTCTGTTCAGGCGGTGAAAGTTCTTTGCAGTACAGAGATCCGCATCCACGCCTGGTTCTAGCGCCTATTCCCCCGAAGTTCGTCCAGGCCCAAACGGCAGCATCTACATCCAGAGATTTGGTTGGTGGATATGTTAGCCTCAGTTCAAAAGAAACATTAGATGTGCATTTTGCTGGAGAAATGCCATCTCGTTTATTTCCCTGGAATGGAAATAGAGCATAAGGCGGATGGTTCTTTTCGAATTGAGGAGAGTTCTTGTCTTTAGGAAAATGAGCACAAGAGTATGTTTTTCCCTGCGATTTAATTTCAACCTGCAATCTAACTTTGCTGGGGTTCTCCGTTGTCCCCCATATCTCGCCCTCACGCTGGCGAAGATCAGCAACTGTTGAGCAATTAGCTCCCCTCGTCGCCCTCCACCAAAAACGCAAATGTCCACGAATGCTAGATGGACGAATGAGTGTCACAGGATCGTTTTCGCCGACTTTAACACCGCCTCCAAAGATAGGGGTTATCACTTGAATCTCGTAGATTTCGGTCAGCGAGCCCGGATTTGGATTCACTTTTTTTGGCCAGTTTTGACATTTCACGATTGTCCTTGGCAAGAATTCACCAACCTTTGATTACATCCTCTTTCATCTGCTCTGTCCCTCCATATCAAGCATATCAAGTATCCAAAATCCCCCTCTCATCGCACCCTCGCCGTCCCCCGTGAATCCCCGCAAACTCGACCTTAATCCCTTGCCATCTGTCATCAGTCACTCGCCCCCCTTGCTCCTCCA
Source organism: Methanothrix sp. (assembly GCA_030372945.1). Classification (GTDB taxonomy): domain Archaea; phylum Halobacteriota; class Methanosarcinia; order Methanotrichales; family Methanotrichaceae; genus Methanothrix. Next base: position 4,017 of record JAUCQD010000261.1, read on the forward strand.
GCGCCAAAAAGGCATCCATGAGAATTTCCCTCTCGCCTCGTGCTTGCGACCCGCGCCTTTGAGAGCGCGCGCCATTATGACAAAGTCCGATGATTCCTTGCGGCACAATGCTGCTCGCGCCGGCACCTGCCAAAAAGCCATCCAAGGTATCGTTTTCGACGAAATGCTGCCACAAAAAGAATTGCTGATGACAGGCTGCTTCGAGGCTGCATCGCTCTCGAAGATCCTGCGGAGGCGCTCATAAGCGCAGCGCTCAATCGACCTCATCTATCCCCTCGCAATTACAGAATAAGTGCTGGCCAGCATGCTGCCATGCATCCCTCTATCTTTTAGTGAAGTCGAAAGGATGTACTAGGATAAAAAGTTATTCCACATTTTGAATTACAATCAAAAATATTTTATCATAACGTGGATTCGAGAACCAATCGCAGCCCTTTGGGTCCTCAACCCTTGCCCTGGCAACCCTCAGAGAGAGCTTGAACCACTGATGAGGGCCCAGTTTTTGGCCGAATTTGGATTATCGGAGGTCTCATCTTCAGTATCAGCTCCCCGATCAATGTAGCGCTGGCCAGGCTAAATAGATACGCTACAAACGATTCTGCGATCTCAAAGCTGCTCAGTGGCGGCATCTTCAGCCTGTCAAAAGACTGGTCCATCAAAGCAGAATAACAGAATAATAATAGTAGTATAGTTATTGCTGAGATGATGAATGCGTACACGAAAGAGAGGATCCTTTCTTTATGCAGAGCAACCACATCCAGCTTATCCTCTTTATCTGCAAAATACAGGCAATGGATCGGCTTCAGGCTCAACGATGGATTGGCAAGTATCCGGATGATCATCAATAGCGATGCAGTTATTGGTAAAGAAAGAAAAAAGCCAAACTTTGCATCTGGATCTGAAAGCGTGGTCTGAAGAAGCAAGTTGATGGCAACTATCAGAGGTAAAGAGAGCACACCATTGCATTTTCCTATCTGCCACAACTTTTTATACATGTTCTCCGAATTCAATGGATGGTATACTCCAATTAGAGAAATTATCTGAGAGAATGAATAAAGGGCAGCAAAAGAAAATATCGTCCAGAGGATAGATATGATGAGCAGTGAAAAGAGCATAGATCCCTCCATCTGCACTTCTGTCTTAACACTCGCTGGAGTTATTCTTCAGCAGGAATCTAAACGAGATCAGCACGAATAGAATGAACATGAAGAGCAGCCCAGCTTCTACTGCATTAACGAGCAAAGAATATATGCTCGCAGATCCAAGAATCACCTGAAACAAAGTTAGGACCCCATTTAACATATCCATCATCATCTATTCCCCAAAGCAACTGCAGACCTGACAGAGCTACAAGTTCAAGCGACTGATTGATATATCCTCAAATGAGTATATAAGACTTTAGTCTTGGGCCTCAAATCCCCCCATTCCAAAGTGGCTCGCATACCCCACCGCCACCGGCCCCTGCACCGCCTCAGGGAACTCGATCAGAAATCCGTATCCTCGATCGTAGGCCGCCCGCCTTCCCTCCCCATTCGCCCTCCTGCATGCGAACTGTGCCCAGGGCACCTCTCGTCCGCCAAGGTCTGTGCCCTGCACGGGCTCGACTGCCACAGGCTCTGGAAGGCCGCTCAGCCCAAGCAACCTTCTCAGCTCGTGCTCCGGGCTGCCGATCTGCAGACCGGTTTCGTCCCGCTTGGCCACTCCCGCCCTTGTCACTTTGGGGTGGCGCGTTGGAATGAACGGCGTGCGTGACACCCACGTCCTTGACTTGGCCAGCAGAGGGCAGCAGCCTGCAAAGTCCTCAGGCCTTCCCAGGCCCTGCAGGGCCAAAGAAATGCGATCTTCTCTTGGCCCCCAGACATCTCTCAAACTTCGCAGAGCATCCTGCTCTCCAGTAGCAAAGCCCACTGGAGCATAGACTGTGACGTGTGTGACCTCGCCCTTGCAGCCCCGATCTGGGCCAGGTGTGCACTCGCAGAATATGTGGGCATGGCCGTGGCCCTGCAGAGGTCTGCGTGACCTGTCACAGCCCACAAAGACCTCGGCTCCGCCTGAGAGCCTGACCAGCGCCAGGTGAACCCTCTCTGCCAGCCAAAGGGCAGATGTAAGCTTTGGCGAGGACGTGCTGGATATCAAAAACCGAGCAGCTGTTGGCATCTCATCCATAAAAGCAACCCTTCTGGCGCTGACCCAGACGACTTATACACTTGGGCCAACACGACCCTTTACCGGCCACTCGCAGAATGAATCCGGCCAGAGTGGCATGTAGATCTGAAGCTATTTATCTCGCAGGATTGCGAAGGGCGGAGCATGAAGACCCCACCGTTCACGGTGGGGATTAGAGCGAAGCCCTTTGCCCTGATACCTGTAGAATCCTAAAAGCTTGGCATTAATATACCCTGCGCATTGATGATCAGGCTCGCAGTTCCACTTATTTGGGGTCATTGATGATCGCGATCTGTAGCTGCATGGCAAGTCGGCCTTCCATTTCTGCTAGAAGCTTTCTTTGCTCCCTGTGCTCGCTCTCCAGCCCGGGGCATTCTCGGATGCGACCAACACAAGCCCTGTGATCCTCTGCCGCTTTTGGCTTTGGCCATAAGATCATAGGTGCGGGCCTGCAAATCTTCGATCCGGTTTTTGGGCATATAAATTTGGGCCGATGTCACAAGGAGCATAAATTCAGAACGAAACTACTATTATTAATTCTGTAGAAAGCCTTTTCTATGAATAGTCAGAGGGAACAATTGGGTGATTTCAGATGAGGATATCTTTAGCTTTGTTATTTGTTTTGATGCTAGGTTTTACTGGATCGGCTACGCCTGAATTTGCGACCACTGGACTGTATAATGTCTCCTTCGATATGAACACTTCTTTGAACTATACAGTGCAGTCCGACACGCCTGTCAAGGATGCTTTGCGAACTGCATATCCTCTGCGGATAAGGACCAATGATAGCTTTTTTGCAGATATTTTGATTTATAAATACGAGGATTTGACAGATTCGACACCAGAATTGTGGCGGACCATAAATCGCCAAGGTTTGAGCGAAAGAGGTTTGAGAAACATCACTCTGGCCACAGACATGGTCATCGATGGGATTCCTGCTTATGGACTTGCAGGGCAAGATTCTACTAACTGGACATATTACACTGCTTACTACTGGCTTGATAGCAAGGAGTGCGAGTGCGGCCCTGTCTCAGTTGGAACGACGAATGTAATTATCATCTCATCCTATCCGCTTGAACTAACAGGAAACTTGCTTGACACATTGCACATAGAGCTGAGCAGAGAAGCTACGCGGCAGGAGCCTCTTACATTTGCGCCCCCTAAAGCGTGACTGACGCTGACAAATCCACAATGCTTCCCCATTTTCTTACCTTTTTTAAAAAGTTTGGACAGGTATAACTGACAGTAACTAGATTAAGAGCATGAATTCAAGGATCTCAGTTAGTAGAAGCGCATCTTAATTTGAATTCCTATTATTTAATAAAGAATGCTGAGATAATGAAAGACGTCGTGTTGAGTGCGAATTTGATGGGCGAATTGTACCTGACATTCGGTGCCCAAAAACATCGCACAGAGATACGAATTAAAATTTGGGGGAAAGAATAGTATGAAAAAGATGATACTTGTAGCAATGTTGGTTGGAATGCTGCTGATCGGAGCTGCCTCAGCCAGCTGGGCCCGCCCGTCTTTTGGCAAAGCAATCGCAAATGCAGACGCCTATGCTAAGGGAAAGGCAACAATTGACCTCGATCCATGGACTGATGCCAAAATAACCACCATCTGGTCCGATGCAGGCGCGAACACCTGGACATTCGCAAATGCCAAGCTGGATCCAGTCTCAGAATCAGTTTCCAACGGCTGGGCAGTATCTCAGATGGCTGGCAAATTAACTGAGAACAAATGCTGGGGTCCTGAGCAGACAGTACAGGTAGATCTGCTGCAGGCTTCTTCGACGGCTACAGCATTTAACTACGCTGAGGGCTCCAAGATCGCAGAGGGCAACACATTCACAGCGAACATCGCAACCACATCCATGTCCGATGATAAGATCTCCTCGCTCTCAATTGCAGACTCATCATCGTCAGGCTTCGCCATGGGAGTTCCAGGAACACCTATCACAAACCCACAGCCACTGCCCGCCCTGCCAACTCTGACAACTTGAATAGAGAAATAATAAGGGAAGGCCGCTCATAACTTGGGGCCATCCCAAGTCTCTTTTTTTCAATTACCTCTTTTGATCACCTCAGCATCACCTTGCTCAAAGTTACAAGGAACAATGCCATCAAGAGCCATCCCAGAAGGGTTTCAACCACTGTCAGGTATTCATAGCCCTCCACGATGCTGAGATTCTGCGGGTTTCGGCCCAAGAACATCACGCTGCTGAAGTAGAGGGCATCATATAACGATATGCTGGCAGCATGGTGCGAAGCCACAGTTGCGCTGAATTGCAGAGCGCTGCTAGCCCAAAAGATGACCGTGAAGATGACCATGATGACGATGCTCAGCAGTACAGTATGCGACGGACGCACTCCGTAGCCGCATGACAGCCATACAAGACCATCCACGATCCTTGGAATTATCTTCTTTGTGCGGGCCTGCTTTTCCTTTCGGTACTGGTAGTAGCAATTGTCCTCATCTTTGAACTGCTCCAGGTTCCTGAAGTTCTTGATCAATGTCAAATAAACCGAGCCGTTGAACGGAAGATGATCCCGTATCGAGTTCCACCGAACCACAATGCGATTGAAGTTAAAATCCTTGAGATATATGTTGGACCCTTCTGCAAAGATGGCATCCGATAGCCTCAACGTGTAGATCTTGGCACTGGAGAGATTCAAATTCTTCTCGAACCTCGCCCTGCCAAAATCTGCATCGCTGAACCTGGCCCTGGAGAAGTTTGCCTCAGTTCCGAAATGCGCCCTGGAGAAGTTGGCCTCACCCTGGAACTGCGACTCAGAAAAGCCTGCATCCTCATGGAAATGGGAATCGGAGAAGTTGGCAGCCTTTGTGAAGACCGTGCCGTCGAAGTCTACCAGTTGGGAGAATGAGGAACGATCGAAGAACACATCCCCCTTGATGGTGGAGTACTCAATTT
>JAUCQD010000262.1 GCA_030372945.1 Methanothrix sp.
GTATTTGACCAGGTTTCAATGGGGCAACTTCCTTTCGGAAATTGATAGTTTATCATTCGGGAAGGAAGCAGCGAGCATGGGTATCGTTTCAATGGGGCAACTTCCTTTCGGAAATTGATAGGGCCAACAATTTTGGGGACTTGCTGATATGGAAAAAAATCTCAATTTTCGCGAGGGTCAGAGAAAACCTCAATTTTCAAGCTAAAAAACTGGAGATTTAAGGCTAAATTGCTATGCAGAGCTCTTTCGCGAGCCTCGCTGACAGACATGAGAAATTCTGAAAGTGCGTATGTCTTCTCGGAAGTTTTCGTGTTACTGGGCTTGCTTACCCTGGAACCTTCCGGAACCACTGCGGATCATAAGAAGATCATCAAACTATAATAAATTTCCGTTCCAGCTCCTCAGGATGAACGCCCATAAACTCTATCCTCGCCTCAACTCGGCCATCAGAAGGACCCAGATCTATGATCATAACTCGATCCTCCTCGCATTTTATCACATCCGTTAGGGCTGCCACCATTTCCACTTTCCCTTTAGGCGTAAGATCGCAGCGAAAAACTGAGTAGTGGACCGGCTCACCGAAGCCTTTCATTGTTCTGTGCACCCTGTACAGCCTTTTCTGATCTCTGATATCATAGCTCACTATATAAGCGTTCAATTCAGTCAAAGCCTCACCTCGCGACAAATGCAGGATATTCTTTAAGCTCTCCATAGAGAACCCGGGAGAGGAGACGAGCCTGCACCTCCAGCACTCTGCGATAGCTTATCTTATATCCAAAGACTGGATGAACAATCTCCTTTTGCATCCTTCTCTCGTACCCTGCAACTACTGCACGCTTGGCATCCGGAGTGAGAGAGGTTCCAATCCCTGTTCTAATGAAATCGCTCTTAGTGAGCTCTCTGTTATTGAACATAGAGATGGCAACAGAATCTGCAATTGTAGGCCGGAACTCCTCCATCATATCCAGCGCAAGAGCCGGACGGCCATATCTTGGTTGATGATAAAATCCGAGATAGGGATCGAAGCCCACTGCCAACACTGTCACAAACAATTCTTTGGCCAGTATTCCATAGAGGTAGGATAAGACAGCATTCACTGGATCCCTGGGTGGCCTCTTGTTTCGATCTTTAAAAAAGAAGACATCTTCATCGGCCTTTAGCATCTCGCCAAATCTGGAAAAGTAAGAATTGGCTGAAGCGCCCTCGATTCCGAGGAGCGTTTGCATGCTTGATGAATGTTCAGCATCATTTGCGAGCCGCGAGAGAAGCTCGAGAACGTCCGCTGGCTGCCCTGGATCATATCGCCTGATACGTGTTCTGCAGTTCTCAATCTTTCCCGAGACGATCTGTCGCGCAATCGAAAGGGACTTGGTCGGATCACTTGCCCACTCGAACTGCCTGATCCTCAGCTCGACGTTCTTGTGGCTCATCCCCTCGCAGATCCCCTCGAACCAGCCGCCATGGGTGAAGTGCAGCACCGGAATGCCTCGCTGCATCAGCTCTACAGTGGCCGGAGTGGTTATCTCCACTCCGCCGTACAAATTGACCTGCGAGACCTCCATCAGCCTGGCCTCGCTCACTTTTCCCCCATCATGGGACCAGACCTCCAGACGCTCGCCGCGCTTGCGGACTGTGTGCCCCTGGCCGACGACGTAGATGGGCACGGCATCGTCTCTGGCCGGCAGGAGCTTTCTGATATCCTCGTTCTGCCAGCTCTCGCATTTGCTCTCAGCCTCCAGCTGCTTCAGGAGGTTGACCTCGTCAGGAAGGCAGACTCCCGCAAGGGAGCAGCGATTGCATCTGGAGCTGCTCTGCAGCGGTGGAGGTATCTGGCCATTTTTGGTCGCGCTGCGAAGTGCAGCAATCAGCGCCAGGGTTCTGTCGATCAGAAAGTGGTCGATCTTGACCGGCACGCGTTCTTTCGAGCCGATGAAATAGACAACGCCCTGGTCACAGGAAAAGCCGTTCTCCCGCAGGGCCAGGGCCTGGGCGCAGAGCTGGATCTGGTACGGCTCGTAGAGTCCCTCGGGTGTCTTGGGCGCATGGCCGCGCTTGTACTCGACAGGCGTCGCCTTCTGGCCATCGCTCTCCAGCAGGTCCAAGCGGCAGCACACTCCGACCTGCGGAGCCGTCAGGGAGACAGAGCGGGCATGAAAAGGCCGGAAATCTTCGGGAACTGGGTCTTCGGCTTCGTCCACCCAGGAGTGCTTCAGCCTGCCGTCAACTGTCTCGGCGCTGTCCAGGAACTCTCCCTGGACCCACTGCAGGTAGCAGAGGCGCGGGCAGTAGGCGAAGGCGGCGAGCATGGACGCTGGGATGAGGTCGGGAATGCTATTGTCAGGGACTACACCTTGCATTATTTGGACCCAAAATACTGCCAAAACATTTATACATTCTCTAGAACATCGAGGCAAGTCGTGCAAGCATCCTCGTCCGCTTCATCGACGCCGCAAGTTGGCCTCAAGGCAGCTTGCAATGAGACAGGTGATGAAGAGAAATGGGTGCCTGGCCCGAATCTCAAGGGACCTAGCTGGCTGCAGTGCAAGTTGGCCATCTTTGGGTATGCTTTTTGGCATCATCTCATCGAGATCATAATAATGCTCCTGGCACTGTTTCTGCTCATCGATCTGGTATTGAAATGGGATGAGCTGCGCCCGCCCGTCCAAGATCAAATATCAATGCAAATGGTAACAGGAATGATCCAAGATTTCTACCACTTGCTTGTGGGTTCGCCCACGTTCTTTGAGATTGGAGGCATTGCATCTTCGTCGAGCCCTACCACCTGGGTCTCATGGTGGATCAACGTGCAATCTCTGCTGGGGGTTGGCACCCTTCTTGTCGCCCTTTTCGTCTGGTACAACCATATCCGAGAGGAGTGGACGAACAGCCTTCCCAAGCGGATGAGCGTCTTCTTTCTACGGGAGGGAAGGCCCGCAATAATCTGCCGTTATGTCTGGCTGGCAGGCGAAGGCGATCTGCGAGCCTGGGGACAGCAGGTGGCCAGCCAGGCAGTAGATGTTTCCCGCCTTTCATTCTATCCCAATATCAAAGCGGAGGTTCCAAGCTTCGCAGTATGGATAGATAAGAAGATTCGCAGGCACTATATCGTCTGCTTCGACCTGACGGAAGACAATGCATTTCTAAAGGATTACGCAGGCAAATGCCGCTATCAAAATATGGCAACAGGCAAGAACGATGTTCGTCCAGTTGAGTTATCAGATTTGAAAAGAGATATACCAGCTTCGGCCTTCCCATTC
>JAUCQD010000263.1 GCA_030372945.1 Methanothrix sp.
GTATTAGAAGTGATTTCTTATTTCCCTAGTGGTGTCAATTAAAAACGGAATAGGGCGGGACGAGCCCGCCTTTATTCGCCAACCGGTTTCAGGCTGAACCAGGACCAGTAGTTCACAGGCCCATAGCCGTACATCGGTGTCCAGCCCTCCCAGCGATCAGTGCGCACGGGATAGATTGCGTCTCCCCATATGAGCGCAATGATAGGTTGCTCCTCAGCCACGTATTGCTGAATCGCCCGGCGGTTTTCGCTCAGCTCATCCATATCCTTGGACCGAATGGCCTCATTTACGATCTCAAGGACCTTCGGGTCGGTAGACGTGCCGTACATTCCCGGCAGATTCACGTAGTACTCGGCAGCCGTATCTCCTGCAAGGTTGGCGTATGGTGTGGAGTACCTGACAGCCATGAAGTAGTCCCTATCAGTCCACAGCTTCTTCCTCAAGGCATCGCTGCTCAGGGACTCGACATAGACATCCAGTCCGACATCCTGCAGGTTCTGAGATATGACCTCCGCAGCCCTCACATACTGGGGCTTGGTGTCAGGAGTTATGGGCATTCTCAGCTTGCCTCCGCCTGGAGCCTCACGCAAGCCGTCGCCGTCCCTGTCAATGAAGCCCGATTGGTTCAGGAGATCTTTGGCCTTTGTGGCGTTGTACTCCAGCTTGGGCAGATCGGAATCAAAGCCAGGCAGCGCAGGTGAGCTGTATCCAATGCCAGGGATCTCTCCGTAGCCCGCAGCGATCATCTCCTTCAGGGCCTGATAGTCGATGGCGTAGGAGACAGCCTGCCTGAATGCAGTCGTATTTGTCGGATACTGCTTGAACCCGAAGACAAGATGAAGGGGAACGCCGATATCTGGAACAATGACGAGGTCGACGTCATCGGCCTTCACCAGGTCGGCTGCATAAATCCCTGAGACCGGCTGGTAATAATCCGCCTTGGCATCGATCTCCCCTTTCTTCAGTGCTAAGAGAAGGGTGTCTAGAGACCTAAAATAACGCCACTCGATCGCATCGACCGTGGGCTTGCCAGCGAAGTAATCGGGATTGGCCTTGAGGTAAGCTATCTGTGCGTCGCTGTCGAATTTCTCAAAGATAAAAGGACCACACCCAACCAGTGCATCCGTCCCATTGTACTCCTTGGGCTTCTTTACATCTTTCCAAATATGCTCAGGGACGATGTATGTGATGGGGATCTGGGAGGCCAGAGTCACTGCTGCCACAGACTCATTAAAAACGAGCTCAACTGTGCTGCCATCAATTGCTTTTGCATGGTCCAAATAGCTGCCATACCAATTTCCCCGGGCGTCCGACTTTTCTATCTTCTTCCAGTATTCAAATGAAAATGCCACATCATCAGCTGTCACGGGCTTTCCGTCATGCCAGGTTGCGTTCTTCACAAGATGGAATTTTATCGACTTTCCGTCAGGAGACGTCTCCCAACTTTCCGCAAGACATGGCGAAATGCCCAAGTCTGGCTTGAAGGTAGCAAGGGGAATGTGGGTCATTCCAAATACAGCACCATTTCCCCAGGGAAGAACGAAAGCATTCATCTGCGTGAACTTGTCGCTCTGCAGTCCAAGCCGCAGGACATTTCGATCCTCAGCTGCCCCTGCGGCCAACGAGGTCATCAGCACGAGCAAGGCAGCCAAGCCGCATGCGAGCAGCTTCTCCATAGTGATCCTACTTCTCAATTGCATCATCCTCCTTTCCCAGATCGCCCCTCTTATGAAGCGTCCAATGATTTGGATGCAATTGAAGCTCAAGGTAATAATAGTTTCTGGCATTATAGCAATAAGTAATATTATTATTTAAAAAAGGTCCATACGATCCTCACCTGCCCACGCCGTCTTGCATATGTGCTTGAGCCACCAATTGTGACAATCAACGTTCTTTTGGCTTCCATGAGAGCTTCACATATGTCGTCCTATCGTCCATGAACAGGCTGCCGTCGCCTCTTCTCCAGCGATCTTCGATGTATTTGTGCAGCATCTCATCATGATCCTCATCGAAGAGGTTGAGGGTGCTCTTGAGATAGAATAGGGCATCGTCGTAGCTGGCATACTCTTTGGGAAAGGAGGTCCCATGCAGAACTTCAACATTTGGATACAGACCCAGATCGTAGAGGACGTTGTAGAGCACATTGCATTTGGGAAAATGCGCTAACTGTCTTCCATGAATCTTGAAAAAAAGCTCACTGCGAATTTTCTCCCAGTTCGCAATTCCTGCAAACCAGTAAAGCACGACCATCTTCCTTGCCAGACGATTCATCTTCAGCAGAGCCTCCCGGATTTCCGGGAAGTTCAAAGAATAAGAGGCAATGACCAGATCGTGGGGCTCAAGATCCCCGGCAGAGACATCCTCCCAGCGAGAGTTGACTATGGTTACGTTTGAGAGCTTCTCCTCCGTCAGGTGCCTCTCCAGGCAGCGTATCATGGGCCTGGAGGGCTCAACAGCAGTGACCCGTCTCACCCGATGTGCCAGTGGAACCGTCAGAATTCCCGGGCCCGACCCGATGTCCAGCACGGACCAGGACGGATCGGGACTCAATGCTGCAGCTCTCTTTCTCCCATCGGCCCAGATATTCTCGGACGCATCATAGCTCTTCGCTCTCTCCTCATGATCGTAGTAGTTGTCGCATGTCAGCCGGGAGGCCAGGAATGCGTCCCTCCAGATACAATTCCAATCAATCATAACACTGTGGCTCCTTTCATTAGAAAATAATGTATCGCCAAATGAGGAAAAATTTTGAATTCTCTACTGGAAAGTCCAGCTTTCAAAACAACTGGGTCGTCAGCACTTGCGGCCTCGATGCTTGTGGCCAGAAGCAGCAGTAAAAAGCCACATGCAAGCAAGCATTCCATCCTGATTTTGCTCAAAATATCATCCTCCTATCTCCCTGATATCTTAGACAGGGTTCATTCAGAGGATGAGGATCTTAGTAATAATTCTTTCTATATTTGTAATAATAAATGGAATGAGAAACCCAAACGCAACATCTCCGCACCCATCAGTCTAGCCAGCAGTCGTCATGCGAAAAATTCCTTCATGATCGCATTGCTCATCAGGGTTTAGATGCTTGTTCGCTTCTGAGGGTTTCACTTCGCACTTGCCTGGCGTATGATTGCATCTAGTCCAGCATCGAGGGATGTCGTTGCCTTGAATCCAATCTCTTTTTCGGCCTTTGTCGTGTCAGCAAGGGTATGCGGCACATAATTCTTGATCGGATTTTCCATGTACTTCGGCCTTGCGTCAGTTCCAAGCTTCTTGTTCAAAATCGCGATGACATCGTTGAAGCTGTGTGCGATTCCCGTCCCCACATTCAGTATTCCGTGGTGATCTGACTTCATGGCCATCTGCAACGCTCGCACAACATCTTTGACAAAAGTGAAATCCCTCGTCTGCAATCCATCTCCGTAAATTACGGGTGCCCTGCCTTCTCGCATCTCCCATAGGAATTGCGATACCATATTGGCATACTGCTTCTTGGCCTCCTCCTTCGGTCCGTACACAGAGAAGAACCTCATGCCAACCGAGCTTATGCCGAAGAGCCTCTTGTAGAGCTCAGCCATCCGCTCCATGGCTAGCCGGGCCTCGGTGTAATAGTCTGTTACCTCGATTGCCATGTCCTCGCGATGAGGTGGCAAAAGGCCATTGTACAGGGAAGATGACGAGGCGTAAACCACACGAGCATCGAATTTCCTGGCCAGCTCGAAGACTGCTGTGAAGCCGTTCAGCGCCTCTCCCACCAGAAACGGATTTTTCTTGTACATGGGCGATGAAGACGGGATGCCCAAATGATATATCTTCTCAGGACGCAGGTCCATTCCAGGCAGGTCGTTGCAGCTTGCCTCTATCACCCTCAAGCTGCCCTTCAAGCCCTCCAGGTTACTGAGACTTCCTGTGTGCAAGTTGTCCAGGACAACTACCTCCTCGCCTGATGCAAGGAGATCCTCTACAAGGTTGGAACCAATAAATCCTGCGCCGCCTGTTACCAATGTGCTCATGTTTATCAGACTCTTAAAATCATTGAACTTCTATATCCATCTGTCGCAGTCACATCCATTCACTGTAGACCCACTCTGCCTTCTCGCAGATTGCATCCCAGTCATATCTTCTGGCCAGCTCCTTACACGATCCACGCATTCCGTCACTCCTCTGGAGCGTCTCGATCACAGCATCGGCCAGGGCCTCGCAAGAAGGCTCGCACACCATCCCTGTATCCTCTGTTATCAGGTCGGATACTGCATTCATTTTATGATTCACTGTCACCACTGGCAGGCCGCAGGCCAATGCCTCTAAGGCGGCCATGCCAAAGCCCTCTCTGGTTGAGGGCGAGACGAATGCCCGAGAGGACTTCATGATGGCCAGAGCTTCATCATACTCGTCCAAAAATCCAGTGAACTTCACATTCTTTTCCAGCCCCAGCTCACGAACCATGGCCGCCAATCGCCCCCTTTCAGGGCCATCGCCAACAACGATGACCCTAATATCCGGAATATCCTCCTTGACGATGCCGATCGCCTTGATCAGAAGATCGACGTTCTTGTGCTCAACCAGCCTCCCGACATATATTAAATCCGACTCCTTGGAAGAGGCCGGCACACGCTCTAACCCTTTTATATCAATGCCACCAGGCACTATCTGAACCTCTCGTACTCCAATCTCCTCCAGGTCTCTCATCGTCCTTGGCGAGATGGCTATGTTTCGATCGGTCAGATTTGCAGCGGCCCTCTCAATCGATCTGCCTATGAATCCCTTTTTGCCTAGATATTCATACCAATAATCTCCCCAGACCTCAAGCCATGTGATAAATAGCTCCGATCCCAGGCTGCTGCAAAGGAGCTTGGATGAGAAGCATGGCAAGTACGGGAAATTCTGGCAGTCGATCACATCGAAGTCTGATTTTATAGAGAGGACCTTGCGGGCAAAGCAAGCCGCTTGCCACAGTGACCTCTTGCCCTCGTGGTAGAGGGGCATAGGCTTGCAGATGCCGTGCAGGCATACGCCATCTCTTTGCAGCTCTCCTTCACCCGGCCACCACTTCATGCCATAGCAGTGGACATCATGGCCCCGCGCGGACAGCCTGCGGGAGAGCTCATATATCCTCATCTCTGCGCCGCCTTTAATCCAGGGGTACACAGCATCGTAGATGTATGCGATCCTCATCTTGAGTTCCTACCCTTCTTGCTGTCCACTGTTGAGCAGCAGCAGGCTGATGAACATGCCTGAGAATATGGTCTGAATTCCGAGGATCGATAGAATCATGGCAGCCATTGCGTTCTGCACAGCATCCAGTGTTCCAAATCCCGCAGCACCCCAATTTAAAAGAACTCTCATGCCGAGAAGAACGCCAGCTAGCAGCAACAAAAGGCCCAAGAGCAGCTCTTTTTCAAGGGAATGGTAGCTCATCAGCCTCTTCATTTTTCCTGAACTTGAGAGGCCGTAAACGGCTCCAAAGGCTCCGAAATGCATGCCTGCCAGAAGCATCTGGTAGCCTGTGACGAGCAGCAGCCCACCCAGGATCATCGAGTGCATCCGCGACCCCCCCTGCAGATACACGCCGGCTGTCAGGGCCAGGCCCAGTGCCAGCGCCAGCAGTCCGGGAACTAGGAGAAATGGCACTGGCCGGTAGAGCATCATGAAACGCAGATGTCTCCAGCCATCGGTAAATGTGTGGAGCTTGGAGCTACCCTCGCGGGGATAATATGTGATTGGGACCTCAGCGATCCTCAAATCCTTGGATGCCGCCTCGATCACCATCTCGGAGGCAAACTCCATGCCGCCTGACCTCAGATTCAGCCTTTCAAGCCCCTCGCGGGTGATGGCACGCAGGCCGCAATGGGCATCCGATATGCCTGCAGAGAAGAGCCTGTTCAACACCCATGTAAGAAACGGATTTCCAACGTAGTGGTGAAGTGCTGGCATTGCGCCAGGAAGAATCTTGCCTTTCAGCCTCGATCCCATGACCATGTCGAATCGACCGCTTTGAAGCAGAGCGAGCATCTCTTTGATTGCTCCCGGATCGTAGGTCAGATCTCCATCCATGAGAACTATGTACTCTCCTTGCGAATGCTTGAACCCTGCAAGATACGCATTTCCGTAGCCCAGTTTTTCGGGTTTGATCACCCTCGCACCACATGACTTTGCCCTTCTCGCAGTCTCGTCGGTCGAGCTGTCTGAGACCAAGATCTCTCCGTCCAGCTTCATCTCCTCGTAGACCTTTTGGGCTCGACGAATGCATTCGCAGATGGTAGTGGCTTCATTCTTTGTAGGGATGATCAGGCTGACTTGGGGCACAGCCACCCATGTTGGAGCTTCATCTGTTTTAGCTTTTGCTCTCTAAAACCTTTTATATAATGATTCTCTTTATCGGAGAACATGGATAGAGGGAAGAGGAGCGAGTCGGCTGAGCTGCTGGCAATTGTTTTCATCGGCATTTTGCTTAAGTTGTTTTCAGGAAGGAACTCTCTTGCCGAGAGCGGCATTCTTTTGCCGGGCTACGATGAGTACTATCATATGCGCAGAATTTTATATACTGTGAACCATTTTCCTGGCACTCTCTGGTTCGACTCTTACCTCAATTATCCCTACGGCTTCAATATAACATGGCCACCGCTGTTTGATCAAATCTCCGCCGCTCTATGCCTTGCCTTGGGTCAGCAGGACCATGAGACGATCGCCGTCTTTGTGCCTGTTATCATCGGATCTATCGCAGTTGCAGTGGTCTATTACTTGGTGAAGGAGCTTTTCGGAAGGGAGGTCGCGCTGCTATCTGCCTTCATGACAGTCCTGGCTCCATATTATCTACTGTACACGATGCTAGGTGCCATGGACCACCACTGCTTAGAGGTGCTGATGCATCTCATCTCTCTCCTCTTCGTAGTATTAGCGATCACTCGGAGCAATAAAAAATATCACTTCACAGTTCTGGCAGGCATTGCTATGGCAGCCCTAGCATACACATGGCAGGGTGCAGATGTCTATCTGGGGATCTTCCTGGTTTACGCAGCCGTCAAAATGGCGCTGGACCTCAAGAGTGGGTCGTCTTCAAAGGATATCACCACAACGCTTCTGGCTGCCTACTGTATAGCCTTGATCCTGGTTCTTCCTTTCTGGAACACACCCTGGATGTCTCCATCCTTCATCGGCTTGGCTGCCATGATCTTTGCCCTGTCTATCATGTTTGCCCTATCGCGGATCGTCGCCGGAAGGAATGCTTCATGGAAGGCATTTTTGCTGGGGATTGTGCTTCTGGGCCTTGTCTTTGTGATCCTCTCTGCCCTCACAGGCGGGCTGTTTGGAGTGGGAGGGCTGATTCATTCAGGGCTTGATTACATCTGGGGCGGCAAGATGATCGGAAAGATTGGAGAAGCTGAGCCGCTTATTTATGATTCAGAGACATTTTATCAAGTGGTCTTCTCAGGCCTCGGGTTGAACCTTCTCTTTTCCATGGCTGCGATTGCTGCCTTTGTGGCTTGCATTCGGCGGGAAGTTGGTGCAAAAAAACAGGGTCAGATACTCCTTCTTGTCTGGGCAGTCTGCACCATCGTACTTACGTTTGGACAGTCCAGGTTCCTCTACCTCTCCACCATCTCCATGGGCATTCTGATAAGCATCCTTTTCTTCTTTGCCCTGGGTCTGATCGAGAGGCAGATGGTCGAGGCTGGGCAAAAGGCTCCAAAATGGCTGGCTGTGGGCCTATTGTTGATCCTCATCTTGCCAACCTTGGCGGATACCATCTCCTTCGCAGAAAATACGCCTCCTGCTGTGGATAAAGACTGGCATCAGTCCCTCATCTGGCTGAAGAACAACAGCGATGCCACCAGCTTCTACGACAACCCAGACAAGAATGCAGAATACAGCATCATGAACTGGTGGGACTATGGAAACTGGGTCCTCTACATATCAAAGAGGCCAGTGGTAGCGAACAACTTCCAGGCAGGCGTGATGGATGCTGCCAAGTTCTATCTATCCGAAGACGAGGATGATGCTACTGCAGTGCTGGATGCACGTGGATCTCGCTACATTCTGACGGACTACAAACTGATCTACAGCAAGCTGCCAGCAATCACCACATGGGTGAACGAGGATGTCAATAGTTATATGAGACGTGAAGATCAAGGCTCAAAGATAGCGCTCATACCCTTGCAAAGGCTATTTAATACCACCCTTGCGCGCCTTTACCTCTTTGATGCTGTGGGCATGGGCCACTTCAGGCTGATCTATGAATCTGGTACGTTTTTTGGAGAGAGCTCGGCACAGGGCGAGGTAAAGGTCTTCGAATATGTGCCTGGTGCTTTGATACGTGTCAAGACTGGTCCAGGACAGAGGGTGGGCGCGCTGCTTAATATGACCTCCAATCAGGGACGTGCCTTCACCTACGTCAACGAAGCCTCCCAAAATGGAGATGCATTCGAGATGAGGGTACCATACTCTACTGAAAGCAGATATGAAACCCATGCAGTCAGCCCTTATCTGATCTTCGCCGGAAATGAATCAGGTGTCAAGACGCAAAGCCTGGATGTGAGCGAGAGAGATGTCATTGATGGCAAGACCATTGAGATAGGCTTCTCGAGAAAGCTTATATAGATCAGGGCTTCGTACCTGGAGCCCATGGGCCAAGGAAAGAGGCATGAGTGGGCAGAGCTGCTATCGATAATACTATTTGGTTTTTTGCTTAGGCTTTATGTTGGAAGACAATCACTAACAGAAAACGGACTGCTTCCAGTTGGCTTTGATGAATACTATCACCTGCGCAGAATCTTGTACACAGTCCACCACTTTCCAAATACCCTTTGGTTTGACTCCTACCTGAACTATCCGCATGGCCTTGTGCTTACCTGGCCGCCACTCTTCGACCAACTCTTGGCGGCCATATCTTTGATGCTGGGCCAGCAATCTCAGGGGGGTGTGGAGATGGTCTCTGCCCTTTTGCCAGCTGTCATGGGAGCTCTCACAATTGCGGTCGTATATTATCTTTCAAGAGAGCTCTTCGGCCGCAATATTGCTCTGCTCTCAGCCTTGATGGTGGCCATAGCACCGTGGCATATCACAAGGACAATGCTCGGCGCCGCAGACCACCACTGTCTCGAGATTCTGCTGGATGTGGCAGCCCTTTTATTTGTGGTGTTAGCCCTCTCAGGAAGGGAGAGGATGCACTTTTTTGCTGTCGCTGCAGGAGTCATACTCGCTGCCCTGGCATACACATGGCTCGGTTCGGACATTTATCTGGGGATATTCTTAGTCTACGCTGCCGTCCAGATGACCTTGGACCTGAAGAACAGGGAATCCTCCAAAAATACAACGACTACGCTTCTGGTGGCCATTGGTGTGGCAATCGTTCTCATGCTACCTTTCTCTAGCGCTGTATGGCTCAGACCGTCATTTCTTGGAGCAGCCTTCATCTTTATTGGAGTTCTCATTCTATACGTTCTCACTCGCGTCATGAATGCTAAGGGAGTTCATTGGGGTGTCCTTCCTCTGGCAATGCTGGCATCGGCCTGTGTCCTCGTGGTCATCGCAATGCTTCCCAGCCAGCCGTTTAAAATGTACTCATTTATGCAGAGCGGTGCTGATTACATCTTTGGCGGCAGGATGATAGGAAAGATCGCAGAGGCAGAACCCTTGGTCTACGATGCAGAGACCCTGTACAATCTCATAACCTCCCCCCTCGGTTTATCTATTCTATTCTCAATAGCGGGCCTCGCGGCCCTCATTCTGTATACCCGGCGAGCCTCATCGGGCGCAAGGCCTGCCCAGTTGCTGTTCCTAGTCTGGACTGTTGCCATCTTGATTCTGACCTTTGCGCAGATCAGGTTCCTTTATCTGTATTCCATCGCCATAAGTATGCTGATTGGCTTTCTCTTCTTTGCGGCAAAAGATGCAATTTCAAAGAAGATTGCAAAGAACAATACCTCAGTGGGAGGGCAGAGGCTTCTTGTGGCTCTGGCAGCGGTCTTTCTCCTGGTGCTCATAGCGCCCAGCGCTCTGCAGACTGCTGTTTTAAGCAATTACGAAAGGCCTTCGGTGGCAGGAGATTGGTACGATTCTCTCCAGTGGTTGGCTCAGAACAGCAACCCAACGAGCCATTACGATAACCCTGTGAAGGCTCCTGAGTATGGCGTAATGTGCTGGTGGAACTATGGGAACTGGATCGTGTATCTCTCCCATCGGCCTGTGGTGGCCAACAACTTTCAAGCGGGGGCTGAGGATTCAGCCAAGTTCTACCTG
>JAUCQD010000264.1 GCA_030372945.1 Methanothrix sp.
AGCGTCAGATGTGTATAAGAGACAGAGACGGTGCAGATCAAGGTCTCCGTAGATGATGATGTTCTCGTACTCAACAGGCTTTCCATCCTCAATCTTAGCCAGTATCTCGTCTGCCTTGATCATCAAAAGGTTATCGACCATGAACGTGCGGAGTTATCGATGGATGCAGATATCCCTTTTGGTGCGAATCATCTCCGATACCCAGTCCCAGTCATGCTCATAGACATGAGCCGAGGCGCTCGTGGTGGAGATCGAGCCCGGCCTGGCGCCGATCTCTTTGGAGACATGCTCCAGAACTCTCGCAAGGCCGTACAGGTTGGCAGGATATGCGCCAGCATAGTCATGGCTGCGGAAGAAGACTGAAAGGTTCAAGCAGCCATCGCGAAGCTTGAAGTCGTCCACAATCATGCAGGGAACCTCATCCTTTGCGCTATCCACAGGAGGAATCCAGGTCACTGCCGTGGCTCGGCGCGAGGAGGGCGAGGCCTTGAGGCGACGAATGATCTGCTCAATTTGATCGATCGGCTCAGAGCAGCCAGGCATGGACCAGGCCCGCAGGCGCTCACCGTATGTATACTCAAAGCCAGGGTTCTCGCAGCTCAAGAGCTGGAGGGCGTACGCATCCAGACGCTCCTCATTCCAGGAGTACTCAGGCGGAATCATCTCATGGTATGGATCTTCTACCACAACCTGAAGCGAGAGCAATTCCAGGATCCTTGTCCCCCGCTCATCTGATATCTCCTGGCCCTGCTGCCAGATGAGATTGAGGCCGCGATGCCAAGCATCGGAGATGGTCCGGGCACGAATGAACCTGCCAAGCTTCATACCTATGATGCTAAAAACAACCAGTTTATTTCATCTTTGGCGTCTTGGACCCTTCCAGCTCTGCAATGGCCTCGGGTGGAAATGCCCGAACGATCTCGATCTTTTTGACGCAGCGGGTGGCAATGCCGTATTTCTTTGCAATTGGCCTCAGCTCGCTCATGCTGTACTTCTTGGCTATCTCCTCAGCATCCATAAAAACTCTCTCGCCACAAGGTACTTAAGTTTTTTTGGCACACAAACGCAAGAGACCAAGCCCCCAAAGAAGCGATCCGAGAAGTTCTAGCCCTTAAGGATGCTCGTCAGATCCTTGAGGGAGTCTCCTGTGAAGAGTTCTTCTACTGTGTAGAACTTCTCCTCCACCTGAAGCACTGGCGCAGAAAGGGCGAATACGCCATTTACGCGCAGCTCTGTGAGCGCTTCAGGCGTGCTCATGTCCATATTCTCAAAAGAGATGCCCGCATCAGTCAGCTCTTTTTTGAGCCTTTCGCATCTCGGACAGGATTGGGTGGAATATACTCTGTACAGCATTCGATCCCTCTTGTGGGTTGCTCAGCGCAGTAGCATGGGATATGACTTCTCAGCCCATACGGCGTATCCGCACTTTATGGCCCTCTCGGCGCACTCTCTGCAGCAAGAGAAGTTGGCCATGTAATCAACGCCATCGATTTCGTGCTCCAATACCTGGTTACAACTGAAACCGGAGACCCTTCTTGAATCGAAGCCTTTGGCAAACTCGTGCTCCTCCACCTCAGGCGGACGCTCTTCTACCAGCCAGTGCCTGGGAAGGAGGAGGGGCAGAGTGGCCAAGTTCATGCCGCATCCACATGGACCATAAACGTCTTCAAAATCAGTATATATTATCGCCTTGCTCTTATATTCGCTCATCTTCCGCTTCTCCCTTGTTTGTTGGGTCGCTGCAGCCTAATAACATTTCCGATCTTCAGTTTCAGGTCTGCTTCACATGAGGGAGAAGTCTCCCTTTCAGGGGCACGGTAAAGTGTCACGGGCCAAATTGGCCATTCCTTGTTGCAGGAATTGCTAAAAAATCTCTATTGAGGATCCATTCTAATACAAAAAATCTGAATCAGGCTAATTATGATAAATCATCATAATATTAATCCTCGTAAAGCTATGAAAAATTATATATGGAAATAAGAGTGCACAAATAGCTTATTTCAGCCTGTAGCTCTGGAAGAATTGCTCTTCATGGCTATTTGAGCTGTAAAACCGTATTTATGAGGTGAACGACAAATGCCTATACTTCCTGTAGCCCCTGTGAGCAGGCTCATACGCGAGGCAGGGGCAAAGAGGGTAAGCGAGGGCGCGAGGGACGCGCTGGCAGAGGTCTTGGAGAGCTATGGCCTGGAAGTGGCCCGCGAGGCGGTCGGCTGGGCCAACCACGCCAAGAGAAAGACGGTCAAGGCAGAGGACATAAGAGAGGCAGTCAAAAGAGTTAAACCTCCTGCAGTCTCTGAACGGTAATCGATGGCTAACGTTCTGTCAGAGGGGCTAGACTATCGCAGCCTGGGCCTTGTATGCGGAATAGAGATCCACCAGCAGCTCGACACTGCATGCAAGCTCTTTTGCGGCTGCCCCACAAAACATCGAGAAGTTGAAGATTCTAACTTCGAGTTCTTCAGATACCTTCGGCCCTCGAGAAGCGAGCTTGGGGAGATAGATCGCGCTGCACTGGAGGAGGTTTTGGTATCGCGCAAGTTCGTCTACAAGTCCTACGATACCACGTGTCTTGTCGAGGCAGATGAGGAGCCTCCACGCGAGATAAATCAAGAGGCTCTGGAGATCTCGCTTGTCATCGCTCGTCTGCTCAATATGAAGATCGTGGACGAGGTGCAGACCATGCGCAAGATGGTGATCGATGGTTCCAACACCTCAGGCTTCCAGCGCACGGCGTATATTGGATCCAGAGGCAGCATCAACACCAGCCAGGGACCTGTTGGCATCAGCATCCTCTGTCTGGAGGAGGAGGCAGCGCGCATTATTGCAGACAACGGAGACAGCCTCATCTTTTCCCTGGACCGGCTCGGCATCCCCCTCGTAGAGATAGGCACCGCCCCAGACATCGTCTCACCAGCGCATGCCCGTGAGGTAGCTCAGTACCTTGGAATGATTCTGCGATCAACCGGACGCGTCAAGCGTGGACTTGGCACCATCCGCCAAGATGTGAACGTCTCCATCAAAGGCGGAGCACGAGTGGAGGTAAAAGGCGTTCAGGCCCTGAACCTCGTCGACAAGATCGTGGAGTTTGAGGCATTGAGACAGAGCAGGCTGCTGG
>JAUCQD010000265.1 GCA_030372945.1 Methanothrix sp.
GAGATCTACACCGTTCGGAACTCGTCGGCAGCGTCAGATGTGTATAAGGGACAGGAAAAAATGTTGAGCTTCGGCTATGCGCTCAGATCTGAGGTGCAATGTGAGCATTTGACTGCTGCCTTGGGTATGGTCTCCTTGCAGTAGGGGCATTCTTTTGTGTTAGGCTCAGGCGGAGCAGGCTGTTTCTTCATTGCATTTATCTTTCTGATCACCACGAATATCGCCAGGGCAACTATAAGGAAGTTGATGATGGTGTTTATGAAAAGACCGTAGTTTATGGTGGGTGCAGCAGCCGCCTGGGCTTCGGCTAGCGATGCATAGGTCTTGCCATCCAGGGATATGAACAGATCTGTGAAGTTCACCCTGCCTAGGATAAGTCCTAAGGGTGGCATGATTACGTCCTTCACCAGGGAGTTCACAATGCTTCCAAAGGCTGCACCGATAATGATACCTATCGCCATGTCCATTACGTTGCCCTTCATGGCGAACTCTCGAAACTCGCTTATAAATCCCATACTCTTACCCCGCAAGCACAAAAACTAATGTTCATATAATACGCCAAAATATAAATTCTTTTGGTCTGAGCAGGGCAATTTCGAGCAACAATCATCGTGGGGATTTGACCCTCTCCAAGTACAGTACTCCTGTGGGCGTAGCTTTGTTGCCGCACGCAGATCGCTCGATTACCAGGGCTTTGGCCAGCATGGAAAGGTGATACTGGGTCAGGCGCTTGCTGAGTTTGAACTCATTTTCGATTTGCTCGTCGCTTTTCAATTCACTGGAGACAAATTCCAGGATCCGGCGTCTGAGCGGGAGCTGCAAGACCTCCAGTGCAAACCTGTGGTCTTCAGCTGTCTCCCACCACTTGGCTTCACCGTTTTGGTCGTCCATTGGCATTTGCACCTCGCCGAATGCCTGTTACAGTGGACTGCATCATTCTTTTTTTGGCCTGTGTATCTCGCAGGCCTCGCTGTTGATCTCGCAGACTCGGCAAATATCCCTTTCTTCATCTAGGTGTCGTGTGGCGGTGGCAAGCACGCTGGCATTGACAAGGCTGCCAGCTAGGAAGATGGCCGCAGAGATCTCTTCATCTGGTATTCCAAGATTAGAAGCCACACGGATATGCAGTCTCAGGCAGTGGCTGCACCTCATAGCCGCTGAGACTGCAACCGATATCAGCTCGACCGTCCTGGCGTCCAGAGCAGAGCTTCGTAAGATTGAATTGTTGTGTAGTACCTTGGTGATGAGTATCTCCGGGTTGTCCTTCATGAACTGAAAGACGTAAGGAACTTCGCCGTATGTGCTCTCAAGTACCTTCAAAATATCCTCTGCCGATTGATCCTTGCCTTTTGTCAGAATGGCGCTCAGCTCCTCTTCGAAGCTCATGAGTCTCGTCCCTGTCTGTGGCATTTTGTGCTAGCTCCTAAAGTTCAGGCTAAAATACGAACCCGGTCTCAGAAGCAGGCAATATCCTCACAAGTATATAGTCTTTCATTCGAGAAGGCCTTACTGTGGCGATCTCTCCCAGCTTTACACCCTCATCGAATGCTACCGCCCTAACTGCATCCTTGTAGCTGTCGTATGGCAGCTTCACTCGCAAGCCGTTGAGGTTGAGCGCAATTGGCAGAGGCGAATAAGAAAACTCCACATCTGGGACTTGCTCTCTCACTGCGTCCATCACGCGGGGCGGAGATGTCGTAAGGGGGTCCTTTGCCATCTCAGCTCTCGTTTTATCAAGCGCTCTTCCAACAGCATCGACGATTCTATCCAACACTCCGATCTCAGTGGCCTTCCTGGCCCTGTGCGCCACGCGACCGACGGATGAAACATACTCGAAGGCATATGGCATCTCGGCTTTTGCTATCTCCGGCCCTCCAGTGACCACGACAGGCACATTGATGTTCCGATAAAGGCTCTCTTTCCTTCTGATGCACTCTTTAAAGTTGCCGAAGATGAAGACTGCTGCATCGTGTTCGTTTATCAGAGAAGTCTCATATTCATTTATCTGGGCTATCTCCTGACCTACTCCACGGGCCAGTCCTATCATGTTCGTCTTGGAGCCATGGCGGCGCAAATACTCGGCAATGTCACAGGCTGTGTGCGGCAGGTGGTGTATGGCCAAGGTCGGCGTTACAACTGCCACCTCTGTTCCTGCCAGGGGAGCTCGCACAAGCTCGCCTCGAAGCTCTTTTATCTGGCTTTCAAGGACTGGCTTGTCCTCTGAAGGAATCAGGATCAGAAGGATGACCTCGCTTTGCGTCACATTCTTTTGCAGGACGTACCCGCCCAGATCCTCCACCAGTTCTATGACTAGGTCGTGCTTGTACAACCCTCCGGTGAACATCACAGGCTCAAGCATTTTCCATCTCCCTGACCTTCTCTTTCGTCTTGGCAATCAATTCCGGGGTTAGGGTCTCCTCGGCTGCGATAAAAAAGAAGCTGTCTTTGGTCATCTCGTTGCGTCGGTTACGGAAACCTTCTGGAGCCACCCTTATCAGGCCGTCTGTCAGATCTTGCAGGAACTCTGCCTCCAGGTCTGCTACCATGAGCCCCGAAGGATCAGTATCTGAGGCAATGATCACTACGCCGCGCACTGGCTGTTCCACTCTCTCTCGACCGTATCGATCCCACAAGACCCTGAGAAGGTCTGCCATGTGCTCCTCGTCATTGATCTTGATCTGATAGCCGCCTTCCACCTTCATCACATCGCCCACATCCTTGACGGTGAGCGGCGGAATTCCGCTTCTCAGCAGGCCGAAAACGGCGAAAATCGGTTCCATGACGTCGATGTAAACATAAAGCCTGCCAATAGACCTGATGAGACCCAGGTCCTGCAGGATGTCCATGATGAGCTCACGGTACTTTTTCTTCCCAAAATCCTCCTGCCCTGTGACCTCGATCTTGAAGACCTCCATGGGGTCCATCTCAGCCCTCCAGCAGACCTGAGACCAAGAGCGCAGCGCCTACTGCGCCGATGTATTGAGCGTTCTTAGGCACAAGTACCTTGACATGGAGAAGCTCCTCCATAGCGCGCGGCAGACCCTCGATGAGGGAGGTCCCGCCAACCATGATCACTGGCTCTTTTACCTCGACCTCTTGCAATTGCTGCTCATAGACCTGCTCGGCCACTGAATGGCATGCGGCCATCGCCACATCCTCTGGTTTGCAGCCCATTGAAAGGCTGTTTACTAGGCTCTGTGTGCCGAATACGATGCAGTAGCTGTTCATGGCCACATTCCTGAAATCGCCTTTCAGCGCCAATTTGCCGAGCTGTGTGATGTCAACGCCGAGGCGTCTTGCAGTCAGCTCAAGGAATCTTCCCGAGGCTCCAGCACAGATGCCGCCCATTGTAAACCCGCCAGGTATCCCATCTTGCACTGAGATGGCCTTATTGTCCATGCCCCCGATATCGATCACTGTGGCAGGACCCCTTTGTGCATCGGAGAGGAAGACAGCGCCTTTGGAGTTGACTGTGATCTCCTCCTGGATCAGCCTGGCGTTGATGTGCTTGCCTACCAGAAAGCGGCCGTAGCCCGTCACACCCACGGCCTGGATCTCATCTTTTTGGATGCCGGCCATCTTTATGGCTGCCTCAAAGGCATCTTCGGCGCTCTTCAAGACCTCTGTGGTTGGAACCCAGCCGGTGCCGATCACCTCATTGTCCCTCATGATCACTGACTTGGTGGTGGTAGATCCTGAGTCGATTCCTGCTGTGAGGCCCTTCTGCCTCTCGCGTGCCAGAAGGCCACGGTATTTGACGGTCGTAACCAGGGCCTCCATCCTCGTGAGAAGGGTCTCTGCAGTCGTCCTCTCAGTGAAAGAGTAGCTCAAAACTGGAATTCTTGAGCGTTCATGAATGAATTTTCTAATCTCAGACCGGATGATGGCAGCTTCAGCACAGCGGAAGCAAGTCATGACGATCACGGCATCCGCAAGATCTGGATTCTCCACGATCCGCACAGCGCGAGCCATGGCCAGGTTCAGGTCTCCTGAGGCAACCTTGACGCCGAACTTCTTCTCGACATCCAGTATGTCCTCCAAAGAGACCTCTGGGTAGACGATCTTTGCGCCCACCGTCTCAGCAGCTCTCTCGATCTCTTTTTGAATTCCGCTGTACTCCGAGCCGCAAGAGAGCTGTGCAATGCGAATCACTTCAATCCCTCCAAGAAGAGCTTGATCTTCTGCACAAACACCTTTGCCTGCGCATCGTCTGTGGGGTAGTTCAGGTCAAGGACAGGTATCCCCTTTGTCCGGATGAGCAGCCTCACCAGCTCGTTGGTCCGGCTGCAGCCTGCACAGCCTGTCAGCCATCCTGGATCTTCGACGATTATAGCAGCCTCTGCTTCCTCGATCAGTGGCCCGATCAAAGCCATTCTGCCCCTCACCCCCGATGGCACATCAACGGCTGCATAGCGCAACCCTTTCTTCGGCTCTTCAGGGGTGACGTTCAGCGGAGGGGACTGGACGTCATTTGCAGTGACGAGCTCGCGCACCCTTTCGGGAACTACTAGCGCTTTGTGGCCCATCCTCTCCACAAGGTCCGAGAGTATCATGCTGGTCGGAGGATAAACGATGACTTTTGACATTGATGTACCTCAGGATAGATCCTCTTTAATTATTTCTTCCAGTCTGCTGGGCAAAAGTGGCTTCTTCTTCTCAGGAATTGGTAAAACTTCGCCGCTGGAGGCCAGCGCCCTTGATATCATGGGCAGCATCTTGGATTCTGACTCGATCATATAAAATCCCGGCCGTGCTCCTCCGCCTCTGTGACCCCGGCAGCGTCTTGGGTCGCCTGGCGGGAAGCCTCTATCCTTGATGAAGATGCCCGCAGGGTCCAGAGCCCTGATATCCTTCACCAGAGCGTTCACAACCTCCTCTTCACCACTAACCATCACACCAAAGCAGGTCTCTTTGACGCTGACATCGTATTTTGAACCATAGATCTTCATGGCGATATCCGAGGGAAGAATGTCCGACTCAGAGGATGTTATCACATACTTCGTGACCTTCATTTGCGCACCTCCAGAACATAAATCGTCTCTCCTTCCTTGACCTCTTGTAGCTTCTCAGGCTCTAGCACCCTGCCGATGATGTTCGTCGCCTCGAATTTCTCTCCTGAAGGTCCGTAACGCTTGTCCTGCACAAGCCTCACACCAACGAGTCCTATCTTCTTTGCCACCTGATTGGAGACGCCTATTGCGCCAGCAGGCACTGGACCCGTGGGCTTGTTCTCAGGAAGCAGTTCCTTATAGCTGATGGCATCGATCTGGGGCTTGAAGAGAAGAGTATTTTCATAGACAAAATAGACGGGCAGAGGGCCTACTGGCCTCTCTTTTAGGCCTGTTACGTGACGGAAGTAATCCAGGGTCTTGGGAGCTTTGTCGTAGAAAAGCTCAATGGAGATGAGGCGACTGGTTGGAATGGCAACAAGCTTCACCTTCCTGTCTTTCAGGATCTGCATAGTGGTTTTTGGATCTTGCGCCACCACCACGGCATCATCGCCCGTATGGCCTTCCACCTCTGATTCAATTCCCCGCACTTTCAGGAGAGATAGCGCATCGGCCAGCTTGGAGCCCATGAGAATGATGCGCTCGGGCTTCACACGTACTGTCACCAACTGGCCAGGCTCTGCGAGCTTCACCAGGTCCATTCCGGAATTGACGCGCGCCACCACAGAATGACCGGGATTTGAGGTGCGGTCAGCTTTGTATATGAAGATCCTGCCAAGGCCCC
Organism: Methanothrix sp.; assembly: GCA_030372945.1. GTDB lineage: Archaea > Halobacteriota > Methanosarcinia > Methanotrichales > Methanotrichaceae > Methanothrix. Next base: position 5,734 of record JAUCQD010000265.1, read on the forward strand.
TGCCACTTGTTCTCACTGTGACAGTGCCTTCGAGCCTTGGTTCGCGGTGCTCGAAGACTATCGGCTCGGTCAACAATTGATCAGATGAGATGTACGAGCTGGATACTGAATCGACCTTGAAGGTCCCATCGTGAGTCAAGGCCAGGAAAAATTCAGCTCCTTCTGGCGCATCTTCGATGAGTTCAACCATGATCTGAGTGAAGACCTCCATGCCATCTTCCAAGGGAAGAGACCTGTCCATGGTTGCCAGCTTTTCTGTGAGATCCTGCCATTCTACGACGGGCTCAATTCC
>JAUCQD010000266.1 GCA_030372945.1 Methanothrix sp.
GCGTCAGATGTGTATAAGAGACAGGTTCCAGGACAGGGGCTTCTAAAGTCCAGGCGGCAGCATTGAGATCGATATTTCTGATCTTATTTCTGCTTATGGCTTCAGCGGCCACTCAAGATGTCGGCCCCAAAGAAGTCTGGAGCAAGACAATTGGAGGGCCACACGGAGATGGACTTTGGTCTCTGCAGAAGACCCGAGATGGTGGCTATATCTTGACCGGCTACACCTCTGCCCAAGGCCAGGGCAGTGACTTGTGGCTGGTCAAGGTAGACTCCGACGGAGGTCCTCTTTGGGATAGAGCCTATGGCGGTTCAGGTGAAGATGTTGGATATTTTGTCAAAGAGACCCAGGACGGGGGATATGTTGTAACCGGAAGCACAGGATCTTTCGGAATGGGTGAAGAGCGGCTCTGGATCTTGAAGACCGATATCGACGGCAACAAACAGTGGGACTGTGTTTTAGGAGGGTTCGTCTCATCCTTGGGAGATGGCGGTTGGTCGGTCGATCTGACCTACGACGGAGGATACATAGTGACCGGATATACTCGATCCTTTGGCGCAGGCAAAAAAGACCTTTGGCTTGTAAAGACAGACGCCGAAGGAAATCTGCTATGGGATAAGACCTTCGGAGGTCTGGAAGATGATGTGGGAATGTCTGTGGTGCATTCTGCAGACGGCGGATATGTCGTGGCAGGACGGACTGCATCATTTGGAGCAGGTGGGGATGACATCTGGCTCTTAAAGGTCGACGATGATGGTGAAGAGGTTTGGAACAAAACCTTTGGAGGGGAGAAAGACGAGGCTGCTTTCCAGGTGATAGAGCAAAAGGACGGCTTTGCCCTGGTCGGAAGGACTGAATCGGGCTCAGAGAGCAGGAGGATAGTGCTCATCAAGGTCGACCGGGAGGGCAGAAAGCTTTGGGAGCGAAATTATAGCGGTAGCTCTGGATCCTCTTTGCAGCCCACGGCTGACGGCGGGTTCCTAATTGCAGGACGCAAAGACAGCAAGGATTCTGGAAGAGATGCCCTGCTGATCAAGACGGACTCCTCAGGATGGGAGCAGTGGTCCGAGGAGATTGTGGCCGAGGGGGATGGCATCGCAACTTCGGCGATTCAGGGCGGTGAAAGGGATTACATTGTTGCAGGAATAAGCAGCTCTTCAAGGCCGGCTGCTGAGGATGCCTGGCTGGCGAAATTCGCCATAGGCGACGGGGGCACTGGCAGAAACATGTCTGATATTGAAAAAATTTTTAAAGATAGGCTGAGATAGGCATCTGATGCCATCTCAGATCAGAATCTCGGACATTGGACTATACCTTCGCTGTCCCAGGCTGGTTTACTTCGATGCAATGGGAAGGCTATCACATAAGAGCAACCCGATGCATCTTCTATTGCGAAGCTTGATGCTCGCGATCGTCGACGAGGAGGATCTGGAAGGCCAGCTCAAAGGATCTTTGACAAGGCTTGAGCAGGAGCTGCCATTGATCTACGACATCGAGCCTTATGAGATCAATTCAGCCTGCAGGGAACTGGAAGGCAAGATCCCTGAGATCGCCAGCGGCCTTTTGCCTTACATTGGCATGCTCGTCCCTGGCGAGGTGGAGGTCGATCTGCGCTCTGAGAAGCTTGGCCTCTCTGGCAGGCTGGACCGCCTTGCTCCTGGAGGCATACCTTCGCTCATCAGATCAGGCAAGATGCCCGAGGACGGCGTCTGGAAGCGAGACAGGCTGATGCTTGCGGGCTACAGCTTATTGTTGAACGAGAGATATGGCAAAAAATTGGGCCATGGACTTGTGGAGTACCCACTCTCCGGCCAGGTTCGCAAAGTTCAGATCTACAGCGTGGACAGGGCCAGAGTGCTGCGCATTCGCGATCGTGTGCGGCAAATCCGTGGCGGCCAGCTCCCGGACAGGCCAGAAGATGCTCGCTGCATAGAGTGCGAGGCACTGGAGCACTGTGAAACAAGGGTCTCACTGGCTTCGAGATTCTTTTAACTCATAGGATTGCGAAGGGCAGAGCTGGAAGCCCTTTCAGGGGGTCTCCCTGACTGTTACCAGGGATGAAGAGTCAGCCGCCGAAATGAGAGCGGAGACTTTCGCCCCGATTACTTTCGCTCCGCTCGGCCAATCTATTCATACCTATAAATAGTAGTATAGCCTGGAGCCGCCCGAAACCCCAACTTCTTTGCTACTCCCTCCGGGCGGATTCATCCCCTTAATGCGACCTTGTGGTGTTAGCTGCTCGTGGAACCTTGTTCAAAGTTGAGGTTGGTAGCGGCTTTGCACGCAAGGTCCATTCTTCATGTAAAGTTCCCATTTAGAGCTGCGTATTCACCGATTCGAGGATCTTCTCTGTGGTCTCCCATGGGAAATCGGAGCCAATTATACAAATTATCGATCCATAGCTGTCCTTTTCATCAGGACTGTATGCCGCGATGTACAATGGACTTGGCTCTCCTGTATCGACTGTCAGCAAGATTCCATCATGGCCGTCGATTGTATATGATTTAGTCTGATAATCGGCACGACGGGGCATGATATTCGATTGTTCTATGCAATGTTCAAATACTGAGGCTGTATCTTTTCTTTTACTTGAGATTTGTTCATCAAGTGGTTCTGATGCGCTCATCTTATGGACCTCGATCATCACCTTATTGGAAGTACCATCAAAGGTCACTGCGGCAGGGTAGATCGAATACTGGAAATT
>JAUCQD010000267.1 GCA_030372945.1 Methanothrix sp.
TGTTGCAGCTTAGCCATGCGGCATGATCAAACGGGAAGCTTGTGCGCCTGAAAGGCCAATGCTGTCACTCTCTGCCACGCTCACCTCACGTTCTTTTGTAGCATTAACTGGAGCTGGGGCTTCCGGATTACGACTATAATGAGATCCTATACCAGGCCGGAACCAGGGCTCCCTGATCGCTGCTATCACGAATCTCAATTAGCCTTGCTGCTCAATCGATGGGGAGCATGGGCGCCCTGATAACTGCCATCCCAAATCCATGCAACCTTGCCCCATCCCGCCCCAAGGGGCGCGAGCCCTCGGGAAGCAACAGACATTACCCTAAGACGGAACCAGGGCTCCCTGATTAGAATCATCACGAATCCAAGCAACCATGCGGCGTCCCGCCCCAAATGGCTGCGAGCATTCAGATACATGGGCGCTTCTGACACGAGAAGAACAGCATCCACTTGCTCACGGCAGGTCCCCCGTGGACACGGGATCAGGGGAAGCCGTCCGGCCACGGAAAGACAGCCTCTCTAGTCCTCGCGCGCGAAAACGCGCAACGCGGAGACCCTAAAGAGAGTATGCATTACCCAATGATAAATAAAGATAAAAGATCATATGCATTTACATGGATGTCCGTCCCAGATTGATGAGCAATGCTTATATGCTTAAATGCTCATTAAATATGCATTGAGTGATAAGTCATGAACATAAATCTGGGCACGCCCTATGAGGCAGCCATAAAAAGCATCATTGAGAAAGGCTACGCGGGAAGTCAGACGGAGGTCATCCGTCAGGCCATCCTTGCCTACGAGCGAATGATCGAGGAGGAAGAGCTGTCCCTGGTGCACAAAGCGGTCGAGATAGAGATGGAAGATATCGAGTCCGGTAAGACCAAAACTTATTCTTTCGATGACATAAAGAAGATCGCAAAGGTTTAGCCCAGGGATCTTATGAGACTTATCTTCTCAGATACTGCTCGAAAGGAGCTTGCAGTCCTGGAGCAAGAGCTAAAATCTCAATTCATCAGGCACCTTGAGAAGATACAAGAGGCGCCTCCTCGAAAACACATGAAGCACGGCATACCCTGCCACGTAGAAAAGGTAACTAAGCAGGCGAGGATAGTCTACAATATCAAAGGATCGCAGATCTACATACTGCACTGCTTCGCCACCCACAAGGAGTATGAGCGCTGGTATAAATCGTATAAATAGGCCATTATGGCTTCTGATTGAAGAAAGTTTAAAACCCACCTACTTTTCTATCTGTCAGTTGGACTTACTTCTGCTCTAAAGGCTAAATATAGCATCCTCTTGCTCACGACAAGTTCCCCGTGGCCACGAGGTCAGGGGTGGCCGTCCGGCCACAGAAATACAGCCCCGCCAGCCCTCGCGCGCGAAAACGGGCAGCGCGCGCGGAGTTCCGGGAAAAGCATGCATAGCGTTATTGATATCGGAAACTGGCTTTTCTTCGAAATTCTCAAGCATGAGCCCATACTGCAGGGCAGTTTTTACTGCTCTTTAGGGACGAGCTTCCATTCTTTTTCTAGAGCTCGGATAATTTCTGCCAGGAGAGATGTCCGGATATACAAGGTTGATCTGATGG
>JAUCQD010000268.1 GCA_030372945.1 Methanothrix sp.
CAGCAAGGAAAACCTGGTATTCACGTGACTCTTCGGGAATGAATTTATAAGCATGAAATGCTGAAGTTCAATCTGTATGAGTGAATCATCGGCCATTTCCGGTCAAGACACCATTCAGGAGTCGTTTGCGAAGAGGATAACAGCTCTTGAATCAGAGAACAGGAGCCTTTCAGAAGAGCTTGAGACCACCAAAGTGGAGAGAGAGGAGGTAAGAGCCAAGCTCTTTGAGTCCCTCATCGCAAATAAGAAATATCTGCGTGAGCTGGAGCGGCTAAAAAAGGAGAACCTCCTACTGAAAAGGATGCCGCTATTTCTTGCCACGGTTGTGGAGATAGGAAACGACTACGTCCTGCTGAGGCAGCACGGAAACAACCAGGAGTTCATCACAACGGCTCCTGCTGAGCTGATGGAGAAGCTAGAGGTCAATGCCCGCGTGGCAATAAACAACTCACTGACCATCGTTCGCGTTCTCGATCACTCACTGGATGCCAGGGCTAAAGTCATGGAGCTGGTCGAGGCTCCTGATGTATCCTACGAACAGGTTGGAGGCCTCGAAAGCCAGATTCAAGAGATCAGGGAGACTGTGGAGTTGCCACTGACCAACCCAAAGATATTCGAAGATATCGGCATTGAGCCGCCAAGAGGCGTTTTGCTCTACGGTTTGCCGGGAACCGGCAAGACAATGCTGGCCAAGGCAGTAGCACACGAATCCAAGGCCACATTCATTCACATGTCCGGCTCAGAGCTGGTCCACAAGTTCATTGGCGAAGGAGCACAGCTCGTTCGCGACATCTTCCAGATGGCTCGCGAGAAGGCCCCAAGCATCATATTCATCGATGAGATCGACGCCGTAGGCAGCATCAGAACCCACGATGGTACCACTGGCAGCGCCGAGGTCAACAGGACGATGATGCAACTTCTGGCGGAGATGGACGGTTTCAGGACACGCGGTGACATCAAGATCATAGCTGCGACCAACAGGATAGATATCCTTGATCCTGCTCTGTTGCGGCCAGGACGCTTTGACAGAATCATCGAGATACCCATGCCGTCTGCCGAAGGGAGGCTCAAGATACTGCAGATCCATGCGGACAAGATGAGAAAGGATCCAGATGTAGACCTGATGGAGATCGCCAAGATAACTGGAGAGGCGAGTGGCGCAGACCTCAAAGCCATAGTGGTAGAGGCTGGCATGAACGCGCTGCGCAGGAACGCATCAAGCGTCAATAGATCCGACTTTTATAGTGCAATAAACAAGGTTCTCGGAGACGAGGTTCAGGGCTCGGAGGAGAACTTGAGGATGTTCACTTGAAATCGGTGGCTGGCCTTTCGTCAGCCTGGGGATGGAGCCTGTAAAGAGATCGGAGAACCGACTCTGTGAAGCAGGAAGCCCTGCCCCTTCAGGGGCAAGGGAGGATGTCACACGCAGGCCATGGTTTCACATTGTTAAATACTGAGGCCCATTCCACTTGAAGTCAGGCCCTGAATCTCGCCAGAAGAATGCAAGATGGCCTCCTACCTGGGCCACCAGCTCCAGATGTCCTGGATCTCCAAAGTTGCTTTGGATGAGCGAGACGCCTTCCACCCGACCCATACTCATGCCGAACATGAAAGGCCCGTACCAGTGCAGATGGTCATCATCATTGTCACGCCAGTAATAACCCAGGCCGCCTGATGACAGAGGAACAACCAGTTCGAAGTTCCCTTTATTGCCGAAGGTGCTCTGGATCAAAGAGGGCGTTCCACAGACGCCTGTTGCGATGGCCTCTGGTCTGTGCCATTTCATCTTCTCCTCGCCGGGCTCGCCCCAGAGGAAGACCAGCCGATCTCCTGAGCGTGCAACAATCTCAAGGTTTCCGGGGCTTCCGAAGTTGCTTTGAATCATCGTTACAGCGTCGAATATTCCGGAATCAGTGGCGAAGTTAAAAGGACCGCGCCAGGGCAAAGTCGGATCGTCGTTATCCCGCCAGTAATGAGAAAATCCGCCTTCCACCAGCGGCACCACCAGGTCGAAGTTTCCCCTGCGCCCAAAATTGCTCCAGATCATGGCAGGATTCCCGGAGAAGACTGGAACAAGGGATTTTTTAGAGATCTGATTTGGGCCATACCAGCCCAATGGTGAGGCTGGATCATGCCAAAAATGCATCAAATGGTGGCCTCCAAGGTCAGTTGCTATCAGTTCGAGGTTGCCATTCTCACCGAAATCGCCCTGTATGAGAGACACTCCCTCGACCCGGCCTGCATCTGCACCGAACTTGACAGGTCCATTCCAAGGCAGCTTCTCGTCGTCATTATTGCGCCAGTAATAGGCAATGCCGCTTTCGGGCATCGGAACAACCAGCTCGAAGTTGCCTTTATTGCCGTCAATCCTCTGAAGCAATGAGGGATTTCCTGAAACTGGACCCATGAGGGTGGTTTCTCTATCGACTAGCAGACTTTCAGGCTTGCTTTGAGTTACTTCTGATTCTGCAGGTTTTCTTTCTTTTTTCGGTTTTCTTTTGCCTGTAACGGAGGTTGAGGATGGTTTCTTCTGAGTATTTGATTTTTTCCGACCTTTTCCTTGCATCTGTCAATTCCCTCTTTTACAGATATTGGTTTTTTAACGAATTGTGCTCAGTCGATCTGTCGAACGTCTGGGTTTCAACCCAAAGGAACTCCCAGGACATCTCCAAACAATCGACAAGATAATCTACAAGATATATGTGCGCTATTACTACTTGAATATTGGCACAGTTACTTTTAATTGACATCAACCAACACATTCTCACATAAGCTTCGCCTCAGTCAGTTTGTTCTTTACAATTGCGCGCTGTTCATGTTCGACTCGTGGAAGCATTTTCGTCTGAATGATATGAATAGAATATAATTTAAAGTTTTAATAATATATTTAATCCGAGAAATTATGAACTTTAACTTTTTGAGGATAATACAAGTTATGATACTAAAAAT
>JAUCQD010000269.1 GCA_030372945.1 Methanothrix sp.
TGATATGCCCAAGAAAGGTTAATAAGATTATCACTATTTTCCCTAGGAGATAATTTCGTTTTATCAATCTCATTATATTTTTTTATAACGGCTTTGAATTCATCCTTTGCTCGCTTGTACTCTTCTGCAGCTTCATCTGCATGTTTTTGTCTATCTTTCAAAAAAGGGGCCACAATTGACTCTATCTCTCTTCTCTGGCCCAAATGTAAATGGCATCTACCATCTTCTAAATGGCGTTTCAGTCTATCATCTTCTAAGTGGTATCTCCCATCTACTAAAGTCATTCATTATGTTTTATTCATTCTTAATATTTTAGACTTGCGCGATCAGTGACCTCCTCCCAATCCCCAAAATAGGGACACGATTCGTCCCGCTCCTCAAAAGGAGGCAGGCCTTTTCTACATCTACGTCACTGACACCCCCGCTTCGCCCTCTTTGTTCCTGTCCGCAACTTTACCCAATCAGCCATCTGGGCTTTCACCTGAGTCATAGACCAGAGATGAGAAGCATTCAGACAGAACTGTGGCTGGTACTGATACTGATTGCTCGGCTGGGTAAAGGGATCGGCAGGCACGAGCTGTGACGGGACGGCATCCAGAGTGGATTCCAGCAAGCACCATATCCCAGTCTCGCTCTGGTAGACCACCCAAGCATGCCCAAAGGCTCCCTCCGGAGAGCTGACTTTCCCCAAGACAACCCGTACACAGTGCTCGGATATGCCGCTTGCTAGCATAAGCGTTGCCAGGAGGAAAGATGTGTCCTCGCAGTCGCCCTTGTGCAGCATGAGCGTCTCCTCAGGGAAGAGCCAGAAGTCCTCAAGGCCTGAGGCCCTTTTGTCAGTTACATACTCCACCGACCTGGCAACATAATCCCAAATACGCCAGGCACGAAGGTCGAATGAACCGGCCTCTCGAGCCGCAGGCAGGCCGATCTCCTGCAGGGCTCTCTGTATCACCTCGCTATCTGTGGAGGACAACCACTGCCGAATATCAGTAGGAATGTAAACGCTGGAGTAACCCAGGACTGCCCTCTTATCCCACATGACAGTATCTCTTAGTATCGTATCTCCTGCCCAATTATAACCCGCTGCCAAGAGTCAACACCCCAATCAATATTAATAATTTTAGTTTGTTATATTTAAAGCTATCGACCTTAGGATGAAATTTAAGAATGCTTATGACAAAGTATTTCTGCAATCAACGTATTTTTCAGTATCCTACGTAGAGAGATTGCGATGACATCCTGGCACACCCTTACTTCAGATGAAGCTCTATCCGCCTTAGGATCTGGACCGTCCGGCTTGAACTCCGAAAAAGCCAGAAGGCTTCTGGCGGACCATGGCCAAAACCTGCTGGAGGGCCCAAAGAAACCCCCACTCTGGAGGACATTCCTGGGCAAATTCAAAGAATATCTGGTCATAGTGCTGCTTTTTGCAGCTCTCATCTCTTTTATCGCCGGCGAAAGCGCCAATGCTTACGTTATCTTGGGGATAGTATTGCTCGTCGCCGTCATAGGGTTCCTTCAGGAGTACAAGGCAGAAAGAGCCATGGAGGCCCTGAGAGGTATGCAGGCACCGCAGGCCGATGTTTTCAGAGACGGCAAGCTGCTCACCCTGCCTGCCAGGGAACTTGTCCCAGGAGATGTTATATTTCTTGAAGCCGGAGACAAGGTGCCAGCTGACTGCCGTATCTTAGACGAGACCCGGCTGGAGGTCATCGAAGCTCCTTTGACCGGCGAGTCTATGCCAGTAAAGAAAGATCCAGCGCCATTATCGGAGGCAACGCCCCTGGCAGATAGGAAGAACATGATTTTCATGGGCACCATAATCTCCTACGGCAACTGCAGAGCAGTGATCACTGCCACAGGCCGCAACACTGAGCTTGGCAGGATATCAAGCTTGATCATGCCGAGGCCTGTGGATCCACCACTCAAGATGAAGCTCGAGCAGCTCGCCAAGAGGCAGGCAATCCTTGTTCTTGTGATCTCCCTGGCGGTGTTTGCACTTGGCGTGACCAGAGGCTACCCAATCATCGATACCCTGATCACAGCGATTGCTCTTGCTGTGGCAGGAGTTCCCGAGGCGCTTCCTTTCGTCGTAACGCTGGCCCTGGCCTTTGGAACCCAGGCCATGGCCAGGAAGGGGGCCATAATCCGGAGCCTTCCTGCCGTCGAGACCCTTGGCTCGACCACAGTCATCTGTACGGACAAGACGGGCACCCTCACCACAGGCGAGATGACAGTTCGGGAGATTCACACCTATCGATCTGTTCAGGTGACGGGCTCAGGCTACGAACCTGTAGGGAAGTTCCTGCATAATGGTTTGGCAATAGACCCTGGAAGCGAGGACATTGCCCAGCTTCTCAAGATCGGCGTTCTCTGCAACAACGCTGACTTGAACCATGACGGTTCCAAAGACCGCATCATAGGGGACCCGACTGAAGGAGCACTGATCGTTGCTGCCAAAAAAGGAGGGGTTTTGGAGGAGATCAGGAACAGTTATATCGAGATCGTCGAGTATCCCTTCGACTCGGACCGCAAAAGGATGACCACTGTCCACCGATCGGAGATTGGAGGATTGGAGGTCTCCATGAAGGGCGCGCCCGAGATAGTGCTGGAGAGGTGCACCTTTATCGCGTGCTCCCAAGGAATAAGGCCGATGACTGAAGAGGATCGCACGGCGGTCCGGGCAGCATCTAATGACATGGCCAAGAGAGCCATGAGAGTCCTGGCTTTCGCCTGGAAGCATATGGAGGAGCACGAGCCGCTGGAGATCGGATGGGTCGAATCTGATCTGATCTTCGCTGGGCTTATGGGCATGATGGACCCGCCGAGAAGCGAAGCCAAGGAGGCCATTCGAATCTGCCAGAACGCGGGCATCAGGCCGATCATGATCACTGGAGATCATCCGCTGACTGCAAAAGCAATTGGCAGGGAGCTTGGAATCTGTCAGGACGAGGTGATTGAAGGCGTCCAGATCGAGGAGATGAGCGATGAGACTCTTCAAAGCAGGATAAAAGATGTCTCGACCTTTGCTAGGGTCACGGCTGAGCATAAGGTGCGTATCGTCCAGGCCCTGAAGCTTCAGGGAAATGTCGTGGCCATGACAGGCGATGGAGTAAATGATGCACCCGCCCTCAAAGCTGCTGACATCGGAGTTGCCATGGGCAGGACTGGGACGGACGTCGCGAAAGAGGCATCTGACATGGTCATCACCGATGACAATTTCGCCACCATCGTCAGCGCGGTAGAAGAGGGCAGGAGGATATATGACAATATCCGGAAGGGGGCATCCTATCTCCTCTCAGTCAGCTTTGCGGAGCTTGCCACTATCTTCCTGGGGGTCATGATCGGTCTGCCTGTTCCTCTGCTAGCGGTGCAGATTCTCTGGATAAATGTCATAGCTGAGGAGTTCCCTGCCATTGGGCTGGCTGTGGAGCCCGCACATGATAGCATCATGAACAAAAAGCCTCGCAGCCCAAAAGAGCCCATGCCCTCCAGAGGACTGATGATTTACACTCTTGGAATCTCGGGAGCAATAGTGATCGGCACTTTGGGACTTTATGCTCAGGCCCTTGAAGCCGGCCAGGATCTGGACTACGCCAGGACTGTGGCCTTCATGGGCCTTGGATTATTCACAGTATGCAACGCGTATTGTAGCAGGTCCCTGGAGGGGTCTGTGCTCAAAATGAACCCATTGGCCAACAAGAAACTGATATTGGGGATGGTAGCATCCATACTGTCGTTGCTGGCGGTTGCCTATGTGCCTTTCATGCAATCCATCTTCGGCACAACAGCCCTTGGGATACAGAGCTGGGGTATGATACTGGCAGCATCATCGATGGTAGTGATTGTATCTGAAGCCCTCAAGAAGGCAGTTCCGAAGTTACGACTTTAGGACGAAAAATATAGAACCTGGCCTCGCCGAAGTTGACCAGCCGCCTGACAAGGCCAGGCATTTCAGCCACCTCGTCACCCAGAGGCCTGATAAGGATATCTGCTCCTATCCTGATAGCCAGGTCTCCGATGGCAATTTGCAGCTCCAGCGGAGGCCGAAGTGAGTAGATAAGGCTCGCACCCTGGTAAAGCTCGAGATGGGGCGAGAAGATATCGTCCTTTTCCACAGCCAGACTCCCAAGGGCCCGCGCCCTCCTGTCCGTCAGGACCACATCCATGCCGTGAGCCCTAAGGCTTGCGGCGACTTCCGATAAATGGCCCACTCCGACCTCTACAACCCGACCGGAGTAGTTTTTGCAAATGTATTCTGCCAGATCTGCAGCACCCCGGAGGTTCGGCATTTTAGATTCCCAGATTTTCGAGGACCAGCCGAGCTGCCTTCTCTCCCGAGAGGAGCATCCCTCCGAAGATGGGCCCCATCCTCGGTCCACCAAAGACCGCAGCAGCAGCCATTCCTGCAACGACGAGGCCGGGATGGACCTCCCGAGTATAATCCACCACCGCCCTCTCGCCCATCTCAGCCCACATGGATCTCTCGCCCCTGATGCCATCTACACCAACGATTGCCCCGGGAATCTTCTTTTGAACGATGCGACAGATCGCAGCCTCGTGGCCAGTGCCATCGATTACGAACTTGGCGCGAACGGAGAGAGGATCGACATGGATGCCGGCCATCTCTGCAGCTGTCCAGTTGATGACCAGGCCCACGACCCTGTCCTCCTCGCGGATCATCACATCCTCGGCGGTAACCAAATTGATGATCTTCGCGCCAGCGTCGATGGCACCTGCCGTCAGCTTCGCCACGGTCTCAATGGCGTCGGCAATGAAGTAGCCCTCGCCATGCTCGTGATACCAGATCCTGCACTCATCCAAAATGCGACAGGCCTCCTGCTGCACCACGATCATGGGGAACATCATGCCTCCACCCCAAAGACCGCCTCCTACGGAGAGCCTCTTCTCGAAGAGAACTGTCTTGACATCAGCCTCCGCAAGCCGTTTGGCTGCGACGAGATTGGCGGGACCTGCACCCACCAGAGCCACGTCCACATCAGTGACGCCAAGAAAGCTCTCCAGGTAGCTCTCAGCAATCGCCCTTGTGACCTTGACCTCATCCAGAACCATATCTGTCTTTGCTTGACGCGATTGATGATAAAGCTATCCCAATAGAACATTCAGGGGTGGAAATGCATATCTATACAAAAGATCATTAAGGGATGAATGATGCTAAAAGAAAAAAATTCCAGGAGGGATGCTATATTATGAACGAGCTTGTGTTTCAGATCATCGCACTGGCGCTCTCCGTAATTCTGGGAGCGGCCACAGTTTATAGCATACGCCTTTATCTGGAGATTTGAGTCAAATTCCTGGTCGACATTCCTCTGGCTGGCGCCGCCCTCTGCTCAGGCCTGCACAATGTCATTTGGGGTGTTTCCAGTCACAGTGCCTCCGTTATTGATCACCTTGCCTCCGTCGATATTGTAAATGCCGCCACCCCATGTTGCTGTGTTGCCACTGATACTTGTACCGCTGTTGAGAGTCGTGGTGCCATGGTCATTAAGAATGCCTGCGCCCCATGTGGCTGTATTGCCAATGATGCTGACACCGGTCAAGGTCAGTTTGCTGGCATCGTTGTAGACACCACCGCCACTGACCGCTTTGTTGTTCGATATCGAGACACCTGGTCCTAAGACGGCACGGCCCTGGTAGAGATAAAGTCCGCCACCAGCCGAGTCAATTGCAGTGGCAAAATTACCAGTTATGGTACCTCCTGTCATGGTCAACAATGAGCCAGAATCTATAAACACGCCGCCACCGTCTTGAGTTGCCACGTTGTTGGATATTGTGCCGCCTGTGATCAGTATTTTGTCATTCATGTCCACGAAAACTCCAGCACCTTGTAGGGAGGCCGTGTTTCCGGTAATCAGCCCACCGTTAATGATCACTGTGTTTTTATCGGTGTTGACAACTCCACCACCAGACCCGAAACTAAAAATTCCGCCACCTCTAATGGCCGAGTTACCAGAAATGACCCCATCGTTTATGGTCAAAATACTGCCCTCATCGTTGTAAATTCCTCCAGTACAAAATGAGGCTGTATTGCCAGATACTGTCCCACCATTCATGGTCACAGTGCTATGATCGCTGTAAATGCCACCTGCAAATCCTCCAACAAACTGACCGTTGAGATTATCTGTTGTAATGTGAGTCGCTTTGTTATTGGTGATCGATGCGCCAGAATTTATATTTACAGTACCAAAATAACTGTAAATACCGCCTCCACCAGCAAACGCATTGTTATCAGCAACATTATTTGTTATCGAAGTACCTGAATTCAGGTTCAAGGTGCCCTCATTGTAAATGCCGCCTCCTTGGAGGGTTGCAAGGTTCCCAGAGATGATGCAGTCAGTAGTCGTGAGCCTGCCGTAGTTCTGGATGCCTCCGCCTGATTGTGCTTTTCCATTCTTGATTGTCAAACCCGCAAGGTTCGCATCAATGTTCGGTTTATCGCTCCCTATCGTTAATACAGAACCTTTTTGTTGGCCGTCAATGATGGTATTCGAAGCAGCACTGAGCCCGTTCAGCACAAGCGATTTATCGACTTTGATATTCTCTTTGTAGGTCCCAGCTGCGATATTTATCCAATCGCCGGACTTCGCTGCGTTCACAGCACCTTGGATTGTATTTGCAGGACTGACATAGTAACCCAGGATGCCCGATACTGACGAGCCCGATGCCTTCATATCCAGGTCGTAGTCGGTGCCATAATTCGATGTTCTTGTCAGTGATTTGGATCCTGCCGTGATTTTGCTGGTAAATTTTCCACTGACATGCTCCTTTTGAGTCACTTGAGTGGCAGACGATTGACTGTTCAAATTACTAAATGTGGCTTTTCCTCCTGATATACCGGTTAATTGCGAATTGATTTTGCAATTCGTTCCATCGCCGTATATTTTGATAGAGTTTGCAGAGCCTGAAATGGCAGTCTGGCTTGCAGAAATGGATGATGCTGATGCAACAGCTTTGCCATCGTAACCACTTAGGGTAACAAAGTCTCCAGCCAATGATCCCTTGGTTTCCTCTAAACCAACTGATGTTTTCAGAGCACCAGAGGATGCAGTCGCAGTACATTTGATTGAATCTGCCTTTGGGACTGCCAGCCACTGCTCCGCGGAGAGCGAGGTTTGAGCAGGCACAGTGCCTTCACCGGGAAGAACCTGTGAACTGTAGGTCAAGCCTTCTGGGGCATTAACTACTTCTACGGACACACTAGCACTCTTTGTGCCGTCTGCAGTTCCGTGGGTCTCCTTAAATAATTGGGTTGCACCTATGATGCGCATGGCTGGCATAACGTTGGCTCCATTGATAGTCACTTCTCCATTTATAACACTATCAATATTAGTTTTGATGTTTTGCGATACAACTCCAGTGCTGCCCCCAACACGACCTGCTGCGGAGAATTGCAGCCCATTTACCTCCATGACCAAGGTCAATGTTATTAAGACCGCCAGAATACTTATTCTACGTTTCATATCGATTGCTCCTGCTTTTCAATGCGCGATGTCTTCCGATGCTTGGAAGCTATCTTCTCAATTACAGTATTCTAATGCTGCATAACACGGATACGCAAAAACGACCTTGTTTGGAACGAGAGAGAATCCATTTGAGAATGAATTGGTCTTGGCATTGTTCTTTGATATCCGTGCCACAGATCTTCTGCGTTGTAATTGATGCTCAGTATGGAGTATTTGTTACGAATTCCGACAGTTGACGACGTTCCTTTTAGAACGGTAGCTCCTCTATTTGCAGCAAAAGATGTTCCAACAGAGAGCGCAATCCTCGGCGCTGGATTTGGGCATTTTCGAATGCATTTTTCCAAAATGTCCATTTGATTTACACCCTCTGTCAGTCTGGTGTTTCTTCTATCTACTATTTAAGTATTTCGCAAAAATATCGTTTCTTGTCGATTTTCGATATCTTTTGCATAATAGCCAACAAAAGCAATCGTAGCGTCTACATTGACCATTAGATTTCAGCCAGGCCCAAGTGGTGTAACCCTTCTGAACTTCCAGAGCCTATCCAGCCTCGCAGTAGCGTCCACTCCCACCTTTGCGCTGATCCCATCGACGCTGCGCGGGTCGAGAGTGCTTCCTCGAACGCCTGCGTGAAGAACGATATCCTCGTCGCCGCGCATGCGTGTGGCGAGCGCAAACTCCAGGTCCTTGGGATCATATATATCGATGTCCGTATCAACTACTATTACGTGCTTCAAGGATCCGTGCGCTTGGAATGCGGCCTCGATGGCCCGTCTGGCGTCCTCCTCTGTCTCCTTCTCGATCTGGACAACTCCATGAAAGTAGTTGCACCCGCCATCAGTTAGGATGACGTCCTTCACCTTTGCGACCTTGGACACAGCTTTGTAAATCAGCGGCTCATAGGGCACGCCCATGAGCATCTTGTGCTCGCCGCCTGCGGGCAGCAGCGCATGGTAGATGGGGTCCTTGCAGGTCATCATCTTGGTAAGACGAATGACTGGCTCCTCGCGGATGAGATCGCAGGTGCCAGTGATGTCCACAAACGGCCCCTCCTGCGCGCGCTCACCGGTGATGTAGCCCTCAAGCACGATCTCGGCATGGGGCACAGGCACGCCGTTCTCCAGGCGCACCAGCTCCACTGGACTGCCGCGAAGAGCGGCTGCGTACTGAAACTCCATCTCGGGAGGAACACGTGTGGATGCCGCGATCAGCACCACGGGATCGACGCCTATGGCGATGGCTACAGGCAGCTCCTTGCCCTCGGCCATTGCAGCCTGGTAGAACTGGTGGGTATGACGCCCTGGGACCAGCCTCACTGCCAGACGATCTTTGCCAAGAACCATCATGCGATGCACACAGGCATTTATGCGCTCTCCCAGCTTGGAGACGACTACAGCAGAGGTGATGTAGGGCCCACCATCACCATAAAAATAAGTCATAATCGGCAGTCTCGAGAGGTCTGGCTCTGTTACGACCTCCTGGAAATGAGAGCTTGTCACCTCCCGTACCTGGCCTTCGTATCCTATGCCGCTTAAGTGGCGAACCAGATCTTTGGCAGGTATTCTCAAGGCTCTGGCCAGCAGCTCACGGGTGCTGAGGATGTTCATGCAGCACTTATGTCCTGATACGTCATCAAAGAATATCGGCCCTGCGCCCCAAGCACGTTCTGTAGCCTCCAAAAACGCATTTACAGGATCATGCACGTGCTTGATCAAACCTGCCCTGTCCAGCTCATCCAAGAAACTCCTAAAGCCCATGGCCGTCTCCTCCGTCACATTCTTCTGGACGGACTTTGGCTTGCATTCAGTGCCTCTCATTTACAAGCTCCCTACCCATTCATACCAGTAGCACGGCAATCAAACCGCTCAGGAAAACCCCATCGAAGGTTCCAGCTCCTCCAATGCTGGCCACAGGGGCTCCTAAATCTCTAATCTTGTCGAGGTTGAGTATGTCCGCCCCGATCAGAGTCCCAAGGGTCCCTCCTGCGTAGGCGATGAGGAAGATGTACTGCGAAGGGGCGCCGAAGACATAGACCATCAAGATCGCCGCAAGCGCCGCGACAAGGGGCGGCAAAAGAGCAGGAGTGACGATTCCAAGGCCCTTCACGGGCTTTGCAACGCGATTGATTACAATTGCAACCAGAACAATCCCAGCCAGGGCATAAAGCAGGGACGCGGGAAATCTATAGAGAAGCCCGATAGAGATCATCACGGGAATGACAGCTCCGCCAAAGTTCACTGCCAGAATTGTATTGCAGTTCACATTTTCAACTACGGGAATTCTGTAGGCGACGCCGAAAGCTCGAACATATCGCTCTGTGACCATGGGCGTGCTGCATTGCATGTTGGTCACTGGAATGTTTATGCCGCTGCCCAATAACGATGCAAGGAGGACAAATAGCGCCTGTCCCCAGGTGAAACCGATCTTGGTGAAAGCTGTCCTGGCCAGGTCCAAGAATAGAACTCCAACCACTGCGAAGAGCAAAAATGCCAGCAAAAGCATGAACATTATGCCCGCAGGACTGTAGAACACCCGATTTTCCATGGGGCTCCATTGGCCCCTTCAGGTATAAATTTTTTCGACCGGATGCGAGTAGACCTGTCCAACGATCTTTGCCGCTCAAAAGAGATTTGTAATGGCATGTTAAATTGCAGCATATGAAAGAGAAGTGGCTCATGGCCCAGGGGTCGTGGGCAGAGGTCAAGCCCAGGATCACCACAGCTCTCGAGTCGGGCTTCGACTGTGTGCTCGTGGACAAGGAGAACGTCGACCGCGTTCGGGAGCTGGGTGGTATCAAGGTGGCTGCTTTTGGCTCTGAGCGCGGGTCCGAGGATATTTTGGTAATTGGAAGAGGTGGCGAAGGCGATGGCTCCATTCCACTGTCAAAGGGCCAGAACAATTCCATGGACATCGCTCTGGCCAGGACCATCTCAGGCGCGAAGGCTGGCTATGTGATCATAGCAAACAAGAAGTACGAGCAATTTGCGGTAGAGCTTGGCAAGAACGTCGACTACCTCATCGTCATTGGCACCGATTGGAAGGTCATTCCTCTTGAAAATATGATTGCTGGGCTCCAGGGCGTGAAGGTCAAGATCATAAGTGGCGTGAAGACTGCACAGGAGGCAACGCTCGCGCTTGCGACTCTTGAGCACGGCTCGGACGGCGTTCTGCTCGACACCGATGATCTCTCTGAGATAAAGAGGGTCTCGCAGGCTGTCGAGCAGTCGGAGAGGGGCAGGTTGGAGCTCATCCCTGGCACCGTCACAGCCGTCAGGCCGGTTGGCATGGGCGATAGAGTCTGCGTTGACACCGCAAGCATGATGATCCCGGGCGAGGGCATGCTTATCGGCTCTCAGGCAAAGGGCTTCTTCCTCGTGCACAGTGAATCCGAAGATAGCCCCTACGTCGCTGCCAGGCCATTCAGGGTGAATGCTGGAGCGGTGCATGCATACATCCGCGTCGGAGAGAAGACACGCTACCTCTCGGAATTGAAATCAGGAGACGAAGTCACAATTGTGAGCAAGGATGGTGAGGCCAGGAGCGCAATCGTTGGCCGGGCCAAGATTGAAAAGAGGCCAATGATCCTCATCGAGGCAGAGGCAAAAGAAGAGAAGATCAGCACTCTATTGCAGAACGCAGAGACGATCAAGCTCGTCAGTCCCCAGGGAAGGCCGGTCTCAGTGACAGAGTTGAAAGCTGGAGATGAGGTGCTGGTCCATCTGGAGAAGAGCGCAAGGCACTTCGGCATGAAGATCGAGGAGAGCATCGTAGAGAGATGAGGATGGTCGAATATTATGACACTCAAGCCACGGCTTGTGGCAGTCCTGGGAAAGGATGCTGCCAGAGATGTCATGGCGGCTGGCGACGCCGACATGGTCGAGGTCCGGCTGGACCTGGTTGCCGGAGATCCTCTTAAGGCCATAAAGACGGTAAGAGATCGCACTTCACAAGAAATAATCGCCACCAACCGCATGCAAGCTGAGGGTGGGCAGTTCAAGGGCAGCGAAGATGACAGGCTCGAGCTTCTTTTACAGGCTGCTGATTTTGCCGATTTTATTGACATCGAGCTGCGGTCTGATGCCAGATCCAAACTCATGAATAGAGTAGAAAAACCTGTAATTGTATCCTACCATAACTTCGTCTGCACACCAGGCAACAGTGAGCTGCAAACGATGCGCGATGAGATGAAAGGCTGTGGGGCTGCCATCGCAAAGATTGCTGTCACGCCAACCAGCCTGAAGGACAACGTGAATATCCTGAATTTTCTGCTTGAGACAGACATGCCTGTGTGCATGATCGCGATGGGACCGCTTGGAAGACACCTGCGGGCAATAGCTCCAATTTACGGCTCGGCTTTAGCTTACGGCTACATCGCAGAGCCGACTGCTCCAGGACAGATGAGCGTGGCGGAGCTAGGGCAGGCTCTGAGGCTGCTCGACCCTGCACATTTTCTCTGATTTGCGTAAGACTTAACTGCTCCAAAATGATTATTTTACTGCCATGGAAGTGACTGTAGATGTTGGTGGCAGGCCGGGTCTGGATTGTGGTGGTTTTTGCAGCTTTTGTTATTTTAAAGGGGTAAAGGATGTAAAGCCACTCGGGTGCAGGCGATGTAAACCTCATAAGAAGAGCTGCGATTACTGCAGTAGAGCTGTGATCGAGATTGAACCAGGCTTCAAACCCCCGGAACAACTGATCTTTGAGGTAGCACAGCAGAGCTGCAGCAATACACCAGATAGGATCATCGTCAAAGGAAATGGTGACCTGAGCTGCTACCCGGATATTCTTAAATTCGTGAAGACTGTCAGCGACGGAAAAGTGCCTGTATGTCTGGATTATACCAGCGGAAAGGGCTTTGTTCGAGGAGACGAGGCAGGTCCGCTCATCGATGCGGGTGTGCGCAGGGTCAGCTTTTCCGTATTCTCCACAAATGCCGGGCTTCGCCGCAAATATGTGAACGATCAGCACCCAGAGGCCGTGCTCTCCAACCTGAGGATCTTTTGCGAGGAATGCGATGTTTATGGCATGATCGTTTTAATACCTGGGATCAACGACGGAGCAGAGCTGGAGAAGACTGCCAGGGATTTGGAAGAGATGGGCGCAAAAGGCCTTATGCTTATGAGCTTCGCAAATACCCGGGAGCAGGGTCTCATCTTTGGCAATGAGCCCATAATGCCGGGGATAATTCCTTATTCGGTGGAGAGCATCAAGAGGATTGCGATTATGCTCGACGAGGCGTACGATATGAGAGTCATTGGGACTCCGCTTATGGATCCTTACACCGGTGCACCCTTTGCCCTTGCCCATCACAAAGAAGAGCTGAAAAAACTTCCTGCAATAGAGAACAATGCAACCATCATCACCAGCTCCGTAGCATATCCCTTGCTCTCATCGATATTTGGAGAGCTGGGTGGCGAGGTCAATGTCGTTTCAGTCAAAAAGGAGATTGGAAGCCTCATGACGATAGAGGATTTCAATGAACTCGACCTCAAAAATGTTAAGGAGAGGGTTATTATTCCTGGAATGACACTGGCTCATGACAGAGAGATTCGCAAGGCTTTGAGGCGTGATGGCCAAATGAGGCTGGCCTTCAGAGGTCCCGATGACCTCACAGTGGAATCGGAAAGAAGCATTTATATGACGCCACGACAGGTTCTGGACAGGGAGCTCGAGGCATTCACGGGGCTCATTGAGGAGATAAATGAGGTTGGAGTTGAGCCTTCGGATCGTTTCACAGGCATCCGGTGCATTCAAGATGGCTACTCTTCCGCTCACATGCAGAGAGATTGCGCGTTCCCCTTCACATAGTTAGTCCTTTTCCAACCTACTCTTTACATGCTCTTGCAATCTCTCCAGTGATCCTTTTGTGCACAGGCGTCTCTCGCATGGAGAGAAATCCTTTGGGCTGCAGCCCGCTAAAATCCCCATGACCCTGTCCGCTATCTCATTGGCACCCATCTCCTCCAGCCGGTCAAGGAAGATGGATGCACGAGAGTTGAACTCCCGGCATTTCGCAGGATCTGACGCTCCGCGTTCATGCAGATCAGATAGTTCATTCAATTCTTTTAGAATCTCTGACCATCTAATTCCATTCATCCAGACTCTGATGGGGCCACGGCGATTTGAACGCCGGTCACAGGACCCCCAGTCCTGTAGGATACCAGGCTACCCTATGGCCCCGCACATCGAAACCTAGGATGCGAAATTGGCATATAAGGATTTCCCAAGCCCTG
>JAUCQD010000270.1 GCA_030372945.1 Methanothrix sp.
GTATTATAGCGAACTTATTAATTTTTTTTAAGATTTAAGTGCCGATAAAATTTATTACATTATTAATAATCTTTTAATTTTTTTTAATCAACTGTCTAAAGAAGTCGAAGATTTTATATGTAAGGACTCTTAATACTGAAGAAATACATAGTGATGTATATTTCGGCTGTGGGGGAAAAGAAGATGTCGACGGAGGATGATGATTTCGTGCGGCTGGACGGTGTTCGTTGTGTCTGAAGACAGAATCGTGTCCTGCCTTGAGTCCTTTGCAAATATTCTGGCAGATCCGAATGGCTATGACCCAGAGAGATTGAAGGGGCTATCCCAAAATGCACCAGATCCTCTCTCCTCCTTCATCTTGGCCATCCACTCTTCTGATGAGACAGCCATGCAGTGCAAATTTCAGGAGCTTGCAGATCACGTATCTCGCCTTGGCAGCTTTTCTGCCTGGTTCAACCTGGCTCTGCTGGCTCGCACCCTATTCTTTCATCAAGCTGCCATTGAGTACTATGAACGCGCCCTGCATCTGGCTGAGGTCCAATACGATAAAAAGAGGGCGTCTTTGGCGTTGAGCGGCCTGGGAAGGCTTTATGCTGAGGTGGAAGACTGGGAGCGATCGGCTGGATGCTACGAAAGGGCGCTGCAGTGCCAAACTGAGGCAGGACAGTCCTCTGAAGCTTTGACAGTTTTGGGAGATCTCGGCCATGTCTATCAGATGAGAGGCGAGCACGACAAGGCCTTGAACTGCTTTTGCAGGATTTTAGAAGAGCTAGATGCAGACGACAGGTCCGGCAGGGCCGATGCCCTGAGCTGCATGGCGGATATCTACAGGTCGCAAGGCACCTATTTTAAGGCAGAGGAGTGCACAAAGAGAAGTCTGCTTGAGTGGGAGCTGTCTGGCAACAAGGCTGGAGCCGCAAGATGCATGGCCTCGCTTGGCACTCTGTATCAGCTTCAGGGTGCATTTAAAAGGGCCAAAGAATGCTATGATGTTGCCTGGCACCAGCTTGAGGATCTGGGAGACTTAGCAGCTGCAGCAAATGTGCAAAGCAAGCTTGGCGACGTCTATTTCCAGGAGAGGATGTGGCCAGAGGCGATGGAGTGCTATGAGAAGAGCCTGATGGCTCTGGAGGGTGTCGGCGCAGCCCGCGTTCTGAACAGCATGGGATTGGCCTGCCAGGAGCAGGAAGACTGGGAACTGGCGGCGACCTATCTTCAAAGGTCCATTCAGATCCTGGAGCTGCAGGATGATCCCTGTGGCATGGCCGATTCTCTCTCGTCCTTGGGATGCTTGCACTATCGTTTAGGCCGGCATGATGAAGCCCTGAAATGCTACCAGAGATGCCTGGAGATCAAAGAGCGACATAAGAATCTGACAGGTCTTCCGGCGATACTGAATAACATGGGGCTAATTTATGCCGAACTCGAAGAATGGGAGGCTGCTACAAGCTGTTTTCAGAGGTCCATCGATCTGCTTGAAAGGTCCGGCGAGTCCCTGGCTGCGGCCCGGGCCATGTCAGACCTGGGTTGCATGCATCATCTGCGTGGGGAGACTGACAAGGCATATGACCTCTACAGCCAGGCGCTGGAGATTCAGGATGGTTTGGGAGACATTAATGGCGCTTCCAAGACTTTAGGGAACCTGGGGCTCATACACCAGATCAAAGGAGATTTGGATGCAGCACGAGGCTGCTTCCAAAAGAGCATGGATGGATATGAAAGATCTGGCGACGCGCGGGGGGTGGCAACGACTCACTTGAACCTGGGGCTGGTCGAGCAGCTCAAAGGCGATTGGGAGCATGCGCTCACACATTTTAAGACTGCCATTGAGACCTTCGAGGAGCTGGGAGACGACAGTGGCGTCTCTGCTGTGCAGAATAATTTGGGAAACCTCTACGCAGATATGGGCGACAGTCTGCAGGCCACGAAGCACTATACACTAAGCCTGGATGCCAGGCGCGCTCTGGGCGATCGGCACGGTGTGGCCATCACAGTCGGCAATCTGGCCAGCGTCTACCATCGGTTGGGCCAACGGAAGAAGGCTGAGGAGCAATACAGGCAGAGCTTGGCGGACTTCAGGGAGCTTGGGGACGTCGAAGGGGAGTGCAATTCTCTTCTGGGACTGGCGAGTTTGATGGCTGAATCCGGGAATTTGGAGGAGGCCTTGCAGCTCTTCGGCCAATGCCTGGCATTGCAAAAGGAGCGGGAGGATTCGAGGGGCGTGATCGCAGCCCTCGGAGGGGTGCTGGGCATCTGCTGCCGCCTGGGTCGCTGGCAGGAGGCGATTCATCGATGCGATGATGTCCTGGCATTCGTGCGCTCGCTTGGGGACCCAGAGGCTGTGGCAACTGTGCTGTGCAGCCAGGGCAATCTTCACTCTGAGCTGGGCGACTGGGACGGGGCCCAACATAGCTACAAGGAGAGTCTGGAGATCTTGGAGCGGCTTGGGGACACATACAGCATGGCAGTTGCCCTGAACAACCTTGGAAATATATGCTATCGCCGGGGAGATTGGACCGCGGCCCTTGAGTACTACAACAGCAGCCTGGCGAGCTTTGAGCAGTCGGGCGACTCGAGGAGCGAGGCATCTGTCGTCTGCAATATCGCAAGCATTTGCTACAAAAGGGGAGAATGGTCACGGGCATTGGAATGCTATCAAAGGAGCCTCGACATCTTCGAGAGACTGGAAGATCACAGCGGTGCGGCAAGCGTCCTTGGCAATCTCGGAACCTTTTATTATCGAAGAGGAGAGCGTTCATTGGCCCTGGAGCACTTCAGAAGAGGCAAGGGAGTTCTAGAGCGTCTGGGAGATGTCCAAGGCGTCGCTGAGATGCAGGCCAACATCGATATGGTCAAGGCCAGCCAGGGCGAAACACTTGCATCCGTTAGTGATCACAAGAGAAGACTCCAGGAGCTGGTGGCAAGCGGCGACCTCTCAGGTCAGGCTGAGGTGCTGGGGGCAATTGCGGGCTGCTATGCTGACAGGTTTGAGTGGAAATTGGCACTCTCCAGCTATAATGAGAGCCTCTCTCTCTTCGAGCAAACGGGAGACGTCTACTGCCAGGCCCAGACCATCTTCAACATCGCCCTGGTTCACAAAGATCGGGGCGATCTTGTCCAGGCAGCCCATGCCTTCGAGCAGAGCTTGAGGATATTTCAAAATCTTGATGCAGTACCGTGCATCGCTATGGCGAAGATGAACCTGGGGATTGTACTCGAGATGAGCGGCCAGCTAGCTTGTGCGGAGGAGCTCTTGAGCGAGGCCTTGAAAGTGCTTGAGGCCCTTGGTGCCATGCCCGATCTATGTGAAGGCTATCTGGCGATGGGCCGATTCAAACTACGCACGGGTCAAAGCATTGAGGCCAAGTTCTATCTATCGTTGGCCGAGACTCTGATCTTTCGCACCGACTTTATGCCACTGAAGGTCCAGCTATTCAGAGCACAAGGAGAGCTGCATCAAGCAGATAAACGCTATCGTGAGGCTGAGAGATGCTATGAAAAAGCATTGGCCCAGGCAAGAAGGCTCTCCAATTCCCTTGAAGTGGCAAGATGCCAGGAGCATTTAGGAAGGCTGGCAATGGAGAAGAAGGACTATCGCGAGTCTCTTGCAAGGCTGCAGCAGGCACTGACGTCCTTCCAGAATTTGGGCGCAGCATGTGACGTCATCTCAGTCTACCATGATCTGGTCGCACTCTTCCTGGCCCAGGAGGATCATACACGTGCTGAAAAGATGACAGTCCTGCTGGAGCGTCAAGCGGAACTCCTAGGATACCAGGGGCCTTTCATCAAAGCCCTGGCCGAATGCAAGGCAGAAACCAATCAGATCAGCGAGGCCCATGAAGGATTAGGGGTCCTGAATCCCTCGCACATCTAAAGATCCGATCCCACAATAGAGGGCAAGAAGCTCAACTGCAAATCCACCTCGGCAAGGGCATGTCTTATCTGCGGCTCCTTGAGGAGCGCATCCAGCTCATTGAAGCGAGCTATCACGTCCCAGACTCTGGATGCCTTATGCTCGCTCCTGTAACGAACTGGGGAGTAGTGGATCTCTCCATGGGCCGGGTCCGCCTCGACGCCGAAGTAATCTCTTCCATAAAAGCCCTTGAAGTTGATGATGATGGGCTTGTAGATGCTCTTTAAGGCAGGCACATAGAACTCCTCCAGCATCTTTTGGAGCATTCGGTTCTTTGCCTCTGCAACTCTTAGCCTCAAATAGCCCTGGCCGTGGATGTAACTTGCATAATGGACCTCATACTTTATGCGGGATCGCAGGTCGGTCCTCATCCCGAGGGTGAACTCGCATGTGTCCTCAGTCTCAGTTGGGTCCAGGTTGAGAAAGTAATTGATATATAATAGGTATCCATTCTCAAATGATACCACTACATTGGATTCATCATTCTCTCCGCTTGTGGCCTTGATCTCCTTCACATCCCAGCCAAAGAGCCTCTTGGCCTCTTCCTTTGCGTAGCTATGATAGGCAAACTCCCGAACCTTCTCCAGCAGATCTCCCATGGTCTCCATTTATCTTTCCTCGTAACTAGTACCGGATAAACATTATGCAAGGGCGCGAGCGGCAAACGTCAGAATCAAGAACGATGCTGCCAGGGTCAAGGCTATTGTGCCTTGCATGAATCCCAATGCTCTGGGCACATCAGATGTCTGGGGCACCTTTCCGCCATCCAGCAGCACATAGTAACCAGGCTTCTCCAAGCGGATGCCTAAAGCCCCTGCGCAGGCTGCCATGGGCCAGCCGGAGTTGGGGCTGGGCGTGGCGCTGTGATATTTGAGTGCTGCCTGAAGGCTCGAGCCTGCGCTTTTTGGCCTCGCCAGCGCCATCAAGAGAATGCTCAGGCGCGCTGGAATGAAGTTGGCAAGGTCGTCAAGCCTTGCACCGGCGAACCCCAGATCCCTCAATTCACGGGTCTTGTATCCGAGCATGGAGTCCATGGTGCTTATGGCCTTGAAGGCCAGTGCTGCCTCAAGGCCAAGGCCTAAGGGCTCGAAGAGAAGGTAGTAGAAGATAGGCGAGAGTATCGAGTCCACATAATTTTCTGAGAGCGACTCGATCACCGCAGAGACCGCCTGGGAGCGCGACAGAGAGGAGGTCTCGCGGCCCACAAGAGCAGGCAGCATGCTCTTGGCAGCATCGATGTCCTGGTCGATCATCCTGCCGATATCTGCAGAAGTCTGCAGAAGACAGCGAATCGCGAAGGTGGATTTCAGGAGGAAGGCCGAGATCAGCAGGGGCAGAAGAGGGACTGGTGATGCCAGGCGCACCAGAAAGTGGCCTGTGAGGACTGTGCAAAGCAATACAGTGAATGCGAGAGCTATGCCCTGAAGCCTGGTAGGCCTTGCACGGCTGCGCAGGAATGAGATCAGCCTGCCAATCCAGACCACTGGATGGATCCTTGCAGGCGGCTCGCCGAGGAGGATATCGAAGGCTGCTGCAATAAGTAAAACCGCCAGCCCTTCCTGGATCATAGCAGCAGCACCAGCCTCTTCCAAACCAATGAGGTGGCCTCGCCCTTCATCAGTGCATCCAAGATCTGTGCGGCCACGTCCGGACGGTGAACGATGAGGCAGGACTCGCATGACCATGACCCATCCTTCACCTGCCCCCCGGTTCTGGGATCACGGCAAGGGTAAAAGGGACAAAAGCATAGAGAGCAGTCCTGTCCTGGGAAGTGGCAGGGGAAGTTCTCACAGTTCAATCTCTGCATTTCAGGGCCTTCTCCAGGGCTGCCACGAGCTGCTTGTTCTCTTCTCTGCCTCTCACTGCCACCCTAATGTAGCTCCTGCCCAGGCCGAAGGACTGGCAGTCCCTCACAAGGACGCCGCAGGCCATAGTGCGCTCAGCAAGCCTCTCAGAGCTCAAGCCTGAGCGCTCGATGTTCACTAGGATGAAGTTCACGCTGCTTGGCAGCGGCTCAAGGCCCAGGGACTGCAGTGCAGCGATCAGGAAGGCCCGCTCCTCTCCTATGAGCTCCCGAGATCTGTGCAGATGCTCCTTGCAGCCCAAGAGATGCGCTCCTGCGGCGGCAGCAATCGAGCTGACAGACCACGGGACCCTGGCCAGGTTCATGACCTTGGCCAGTGCCGCATTTGTCACTCCAAAGCCCAGCCGAAGGCCAGGCACTCCGAAGGACTTGGTCAGGGACCTCATGACGAATAAATAGTCCATGCTGGGCGCAATGCTCGCCACGCTCTGCTCTGGATCTGAGAGCTCTATGAATGCCTCGTCGACAAGCAAGAACACCCCTTTTTGCTCGCATCTTTGGGCTAAATCGAGCACCAGATCCCTGGAAAGCAGCTTTCCTGTGGGGTTGTTTGGATTGCAGAGGAAGAGGGCCTTTGCTTTGTTCAAATCTGACTCGCAAATGATGGGCAGTCCGTCCAGGCCAATCTCTGTCTTTTTTACAGCTCCTCCGGCAAGAAGCGACTGGTTTTCATACTCGCCAAAGGTGGGGAATGGGATCAAAGCCAGGTCTCCTTCCTCCAAACAGACCTCTGCGAAGAGCCTTATGAGCTCTGAGGAGCCATTCCCAGGAACGATATGCTCCGGCTCAACTTCCACAAAATCTGCCGCCGCGCGACGAAAGAGCCGATAGGTATTGTCAGGATAGTGACCTAATTTTTTCAGCTCTTCCAAAACCAAATTTTCCAGTGGCGGCGATCCCAGTGGGTTGATGTTCGCCGAGAAGTCCAAAGGCTCCGCTCCCAGGAGGCTGGAGGCTTCATGCACTTTGCCTCCGTGCTTGCACTCTTTGGCCATGACAAAGCTCTTGCGTATCCGGTTAATCATGGATTCAGTGGCCTTACCCAAGTGATTGGATTTCAAACTTGTGGACCGAAATACTCCATTAACAATCGTGATGGGCGCAATTCGTTCTGTCTTATCAACGTTAAATAAAAATACTACTATGGAATTTATGATGATCTGGGATTTTTTATATTAAGAGGTATCCGAAAGTGTTTTATCTACACTATGCGAACCAAACCGGCGTATATCAAAGGAAGAGGAGGCTAAGAACCCGATGGCAACAAGAGAGGGCAGCTTCTCAGTTGAGGACATGAAGAACGTCCAGATCAACATAGGGGCTGTCGTAAAAGAAGCAGAAGAGTGGGACCAGGAGATGGGACCACATCCCAAGCCTGGCGTGGCAACGCTTCGGTCCTGGGATCACATAATCGCCAATAGATACAAGATCATGTACGCACCTGCAGACGATACATGCACTCTTTGTACCTACGGTCCGTGCGATCTCACAGGAAATAAGAAAGGCGCATGCGGAATAGACCAAGCTGGTGCTTGTGGTAAGATAGTTCTCATCGCTTGTCTGATGGGGTGTTGTGCGCATGCAGCCCACGGAAGACATCTTTACCACTGGTGCATAGACAAGTTTGGCGACATGAAGTTCGACATGGGTGATGAGATCCTTGTAGATTCACCCTTATACCAGACCATCATGGGCAGCAAGCCCAGGACTCTCAAGGACTTCAATGAAGGACTGTTATACGTTGAAGAAGAGGTCGTGCAGCTTCTGGCAGCCACCCACACTGGCCAAGAGTCAGCCTTCATCGACTTTGAGTCCAAGGCATTGCACGCAGGCATGCTGGATCTGCTTGGCATGGAAATATGTGATATGTTGCAGATCGTAGCCTATGATATGCCACGTGGTGCGGCTGATGCCCCGCTCATAGAGATCGGTATGGGCACTCTGGATCAAAATAAAGGCGTCCTAATCGCCTACGGCCATAACCTGGCCGCTGGTGCCGAAGCCATGATCTATGCCGAGAACAATAACCTCTGGGACAAGGTAGACATTGGTGGCGTTTGTTGTACAGCCCATGATCTAAACAGGATAGGTCTTGGAACCGGCGAGCTGAAGGTACCCAAGGGCATAGGAACCAAGCCCAAGGTCGCTGGCGCCATGGGCTGGTGGAGAAAGATGATCCGTTCCGGCGTCATGGATTGTATAATGGTAGATGAGCAGTGCGTCTTTTGCGATGTCCTGGGGGATGCCCAGAAACGTAAGATCCCAGTCATTGCAACCACAGACAAGATCATGCTTGGCTTGCCTGACAGGACGAATGACCCTGTGGATGCAATAGTGGATGACCTGGTGAACTTCAAGACACCTGGCGTTGCAGTTCTCGATCCGGTTAAAGCTGGAGAGATCGGCATTAGGACTGCCATAGCAGTAAAGCCAAAGAGGGCTGAGGCCAAGATCCAGAGTCTTATCACAGAAACTCAATTCCAAGAAGGAATTAAAAAGTGTACCACATGCAACGAGTGTGCCTTCGTTTGCCCACCACATATCAGGATCAGCAACCTGATTGCAGAGGCCATGAAGGGCAATCTTGCAGCCTTCTCGGATATGTATGAGATCTGCGTAGGATGCGGCAGGTGCGAGCAGGTCTGCCCGCAAGGAATCAACATCCTGGACCTCTTTGAGTATGCTAACCGCCAGTACGTCAAGAACCAGAAGTTCAAGATGAGATCTGGGCGCGGTCCAGCACGAGATACTGAGATCAGGGCAGTTGGCATGCCGATCGTCATGGGAAGCATTCCGGGAGTCATTGCTCTTGTAGGATGCAGCAACTACCCGAATGGAACCAAAGAATGCTATGACATCGCCAAGGAGTTCGTGGACCGTGGATACATCGTCGTCACATCGGGATGCATGGCAATGGATATGTCGCTATACACCGATGAAGAGGGCAAGACCATCTGGGAGCAGTACGGAGGCGGCTTCGATGGCAGGAACATCTGCAACACAGGCTCATGCGTCTCCAATGCCAATATCGGTGATGCTGCTATCAAGGTTGCAACGATATTCGCTCACAGAAACCACAGGGGCAACTTCGATGATATCGCAGACTACATCCTGAACAAGGTAGGTGCTTGTGGTATCGCATGGGGCGCATATTCACAAAAGGCTGCATCCATAGCGACAGGTTGCAACAGGCTTGGAATTCCTGTTGTCGTCCAGCCTCACTCTGTCATGTACCGCCGCACTTTCATGGGCAGGACCGACAAGCCCGAAGACTGGATGGTCATAGATGCTCGCGACGGCAAGATGCAGCAGATCGAGCCTGCGCCCGAGGCAATGCTCTACGTTGCGGAGACAAAGGAAGAGGCAATGCTGGAGATGGCCAAACTCTGCTTCAGACCTTCTGACAACAGCATCGGCAGGTCTATCAAGCTGACCCACTACTGCGATATCTCCATGAAGTACTTCGGCAAGCTGCCAGACGACTGGCACGTCTTTGTCCGAGATGTCAAGGATCTTCCTCTAGCATATAAAGACAACATGATGAAGACACTGGAGGAGAAGTTCGGCTGGAAGATCGACTGGAAGGCCAAGAAATTCATCTCAGGGCCTCTGCGGCCTGCGGATGTAAGCTTCGATCCGACCAATCTCCCGCGTAAGATCAGGACGAAGAAGTGAGGGTAAGGAGGAGATAGAAAATGGCAGCAGAAGCAAAGAAGGGCATTGATACCACCAAAAATCCAGTTCCCTTTGAGATGGCCCAGATCCCTGGGCCGGAGATGGCCAAGACGTATATGCCGAAGGTCATCGGCGCGATCATCAAGAAGTCAAAGAGGCCTCTGCTCGTAGTAGGAGCTGAGCTCTTCGATGATCCCATCATGTTCGAGAAGGCAATTGAGATCGGAAAGCTGGGCGTGCCCATTGCGGCAACAGCGCACAGCGTGAAGGGATTTGTTGATAGAGGCTACATGAACAATGTCTATCAGATCGGCCTGCATCCCCTGACCAGCTACCTCAGGTTCGAGGACTGGAAGGGCCTGGACGGACAGGGCCAGTATGATACCGTCATATTCATGGGCATCTTCTACAAATTCGCCAACGCGATGTTCGCCACGCTCAAGAACTTCAACAGGAACATCAGGCGCATATCCCTTGACAGATACTACCACGTCAATGCGAATATGACCTTCGGGAACATGGCATTCACGCCGGACGACTATCACGCCGCCGTGGATGAGGTAATTGCAGCAATGAAGAAATAAAGTTCATCTCATCAGAAGAGGTGTGTTAATGGCAGATGAAATCAAGTTGGATATATCCCCAATGTATGAGGGAGAACGCATCAGAAAGGACGATCTATGGGTAGAGCTTGGCGGCCCCAAGGCAGATGGATTCGAGCTGTCGCTTGCAACGCCCATGGACCAGATCGAGGATGGAAAGGTAACTGTTGTCGGTCCAGATCTCGGAGAGGTCAAGGAGGGCTCCACAATACCCTTTGGCATGGTATTCAAGGTCGGAGGCGAGAAGATCGAGAAGGACCTGGAGTCGATCATCGAGAGGCGCAACCATGCCCTGCTATCCTACATCAGTGGGCTCATGCACCTCAACCAGAGGTACGATATCTGGATGAGGATCGGCAAGGGTCTGAAGAAGAAGGGAGTTACCTCCTGGACCCAGATTTACAAGCCCGTCATTGACCTGTACAAGGCAGAGATGCCATTCATCGAGAAGATGGAGATCACAATCTACACAGATCCCGCAGAGGTCAAAAAGCAGCTCGCAAACGCCATGGCGGTCTACAAGGCCCGTGACGAGCGCGCCAAGGGCCTGCACGACGAGGACGTCGATGTCTTCTACGGCTGCACACTGTGCCAGGCATTTGCGCCAACCAGCGCCTGCGTGGTCACGCCCGACCGACCGTCCTTGTGCGGAGCTATCACCTGGTTTGACGGACGCGCCGCAGCCAAGGTGGACCCAGAGGGCCCCCAGTTCCCGATCCCCAAGGAGACAGCCATCGATCCGATCACTGGCGAGTACGCTGCCATCAATGAGATGGCTGAGAAGCGCTCAGGCGGCGAGTACAGCGTCATGAAGCTGTACACGTTCTTCGATGCACCCCACACATCCTGCGGATGCTTCGAGACCATAGGCTTCTACATGCCAGAGGTCGACGGCATAGGCATCGCTGACCGCGAGTTCAAGGGCGCAACCCCCAACGGACTGCCCTTCTCCACAATGGCAGGCCAGACGGGCGGCGGCAAGCAGGTCGTAGGATTCTTAGGGATGGGCATTCTGTACTACTTCTCGCCCAAGTTCCTCCAGGCAGATGGTGGCTGGAGAAGGATCGTCTGGATGTCCAAGAGCCTCAAGGAGAGGGTAAAGGAAGGCATCGACGCGGACATGTTCGCAAAGATCGCCACTGAAGACGATGCCAAGGACATCGCATCTCTGAAGGCCTTCCTGCTCAAGGTCGATCATCCTGTTGTCAACGGTGTCACAAGAAAGGTGGACAACAAGAAGATCACCGAGGGCTGGAAGCTCGATGAGGTCACAGACGAGCACAAGGAGAAGGTCATCGCCTATATCGAGAAGACCGGCGGCGACATCAACATGGATACCGTCAAGTCTGAGCTGGGCCTGACAGAGGGCCAGTTCATGCAGGTCGTCGAGGCTCTGCAAGCTGACGGCGTCCTCGAGTGAATTGATCGAAGAGAGGAGAGAATAGTCAATGCAGCTAAAACTTAAACCCAAGGCACCCGCAGCAGCGGCCCCAGCGGCCCCAGCGGCAGCAGCACCCGCAGCAGCACCAGCAATGTCCATGTCCGGCAGCGCCGGCGGCATAAAGCTTGTGCTGAAGGATGCGAAGATCAGCATCGACAAGGTGGTACTCGCAAAGTAGAGTTCTGCCTTTCATCTCCTTTTTTCCGGAGATGTGGCCTGCTCTATGCGAGAGCTACTGTAATAAAAAAGTGAGGGAGATATTATGCAGCTTAAGCTCAAGAAGAAAGAAGAGGCTCCTGCAGCAGCCCCCGCAGCTGTCGCGGCGGCGCCTGCAGGAGCGGCTCCGGCTTTTGCCATGCCTGCAGCATCATCGGGCGGCATCACCATTGAGCTTCGTGGCGCAACAGTGCACGTAGCCGAAGTGGTTATCAAGCCAACGAAAAAGTAAGGAAGGCTAAACCTTGGGGAAGATAATTGCGATAACCGGCAAAGGCGGCACAGGCAAGACCGCTGTGGCCGCAATGCTCATCAGATATCTTGTAAAGGATTCAGGAAAAAAATACCGGGTGCTTGTTATAGATGCCGACGCTGATGCCAACCTGGCAGATGCGCTGGGCGTGAAGGCCGAGAAGACCATCGGCGATATGAGGGAGTTCATGCAGCAGTCCCGGTATACAACTCCGCCCGAAACCGACAAACAGGTGCTCTTCGAGTCCAAGCTCTTTGAGATCCTTTTGGAGGAGGACGGCTATGATCTTCTGGTCATGGGCAAGCCGGAAGGTTCAGGTTGCTACTGTTTTGTAAATAACCTTCTGCGCGCCGTAATGGACAAGACCGTTGCTAACTACGACCTGGTCATCATAGACACGCCCGCGGGTCTGGAGCACTTCAGCAGGAAGACCATTCCAGACCTCGACGACCTCATAGTGGTCACAGACGAGTCCAGAAGAGGGCTCACGACAGGGGAGCGCATACGCGATCTGGCCAAGGAGATCGAGCTGAAGTACAAGGATCTGTATGTCGTTGTCAACAAGGTCACGCCAGGCCGAAGGATGGCGGTTCTGGAGAATGCCAAGAGCCTGGGCCTCAAGGTTATCGGCACAATTCCCTACGATGAGTGTCTAGCCAAATTCGATTTAGTGGGAGATCCATTGATGGGCCTACCTGACGATTCGCCTGCCGTCCTCGAGATGAGACAGGTAATCAGGGAACTGGGCCTATGAGGGTGATTTGAATGGCAGGAAAGATCACATTATCTGACCTGAACAAGACGTTATCTGAGATGAATGTTCAGTCCCTCGAGGGTGTCAAGATCGAGGGCGATATAGAGATTGAATTGGATGCAGGTGCAGGCGGCGTTGGGCCTCTCTTTGCCTATTACTTTGGGCAGGAGGCAGCAAAGATCGCCATGCAGCTCATGAACTTTGCAAAGGCAGTCGGCTATCCTGTGGAGACCCTGATGCAGCCTGTTGCAGTCGCCTCAGCCATAGCTCCGGCACCAAAAGAGCTGGCGGCCGCAGCTGCTGCTGTCCCAGCCTTTAAGGTGGCATCGGCCCTTGCAAGCGCCAAGTTCTCAGTTGGAACCGACAAGAGCTGGAAGACGCCAATCCAGGAGGTAACTTTAGGCGCTACAAAGGCAGACGGAGGAAGCCGCGGCCATGTGGTGAAACTGGGCGGCGAGAAGGCAATGCCCTTCTTCCCAGACGCTCCAATGCCCCATGCGCCCAAGATCACCATGGATGTCTTCGACATGCCCATCGGAATGGCCAAAGCAGTCAAGATGCACTATGAGGATGTCATCAACTCTCCAGGCGAGTGGGCAAAGAAGGCAGTCAAGAAGTTCGGCGCAGACATGGTTACAGTCCACCTGATCAGCACAGATCCGCTCCTGAAGGACACACCAGCCCAGGAAGCAGTCAAGACGGTAGAAGAGGTCTTGCAGGCCGTGGATGTTCCAATCTGCATCGGCGGATCGGGCAACCCCAATAAAGACCCGATTGTGCTCTCCAAGGCAGCAGAAGTGGCCCAGGGCGAGCGCTGTCTCATCGCCTCTGCAAACCTGAACATGGATTGGGAGAAGATCGGCAAGGCCTGCGTAGACAACGGTCACGTATGCCTGGCCTGGACACAGCTTGAGATCAACTCTCAGAAGGAGCTTAACAGGAAGCTCATGAAGGTCGCTGGAGTTCCGCGCGAGTCGATAGTCATGGATCCGACGACGGCAGCTCTCGCATACGGCCTGGACTTCGCCTACTCCAACATGGAGAGGATCAGGCTTGGCGCCCTGAAGGGCGACGATGAGCTCACATTCCCGATGTCCTCCGGAACCACAAACGCCTGGGGCGTCAGAGAGGCCTGGATGGTCCGCTCTCCAAACAAGGACGACTCGGACTGGGGTGACAGAATGCTCCGCGGCCCGATCTGGGAGATTCTGACAGGATACTCTTTGGCAATGGCAGGCGTCGACATCTTCATGATGATGCATCCATTGGCTGTTGCCTATGTGCATGAGATCACTCAGTCCTTGATGGGAAGGATCGAGGCCAAGACCCCAGACACCAGCGCTTGGCTCAAGATGGGGGTGTGAGATACATGAAGGAAACCAGCCCGCTCAACCTTTACAAGCAGCTCCCACAGACCAACTGCAAGAAGTGCGGAGAGGAGACCTGCAT
>JAUCQD010000271.1 GCA_030372945.1 Methanothrix sp.
GTTTCAATCCTTGTTTTTGTGGAACTTGCCCTCGGACAGCGCCGATTTTTCGGCCTTTTCCTCGTTTCTCAGTGTCAAACCGGCCTTTTCCCACCATCCTCCTGGCATGAGATGAATTTATCAGATCCCTTATAAATTCATTCCTGTGAAATGCTCTCTGAAATATATCCCTAGCACAAAAACAGATGGCATAGCTCTATTTTAACCTGATAACTGTCCCGTAACCTCTTGAGACTGACTTGCCCAATCCCATGTGGTCTGGAATCGCGAAGCTGGCTGTGAACTCCCCTTGCAGTCCTGTGACCGCTGTCCCCTTCAGCAGGCAGATCTTCTCTCGCATCCTCCCTAGCTCCAGGCGGATGTGCTCTGTAGCTACATACTCCAGCCCTTTGGAGGCAGAGAGCAAATTCCCAACGAGGATCCTCCTTAGCAGGTCCCTTCTTTCATCCCTCGAGGCATTTGTATATTTTGGATAATTCTCCTGGCTCAGTGCCAGCCAGGGTGACGCGAACCTGTAGCTGTAGATCCTGTCCGAGCATCCGAACTCCTCGCTCTTCAGGGCAATCCCGCGCTCCATGATCGTGTAGGTGCTGTCGCCTAGCCTAATCTCATCGAACTTGTCGTAGATCTCCTTGAGGACATTTGCGCCCTCGTTGATCCCCAGCACCATTGGGCTGCCATCGAGCATCTTGTACTGGATGAGCGGGTATTTGTAGATCAGCCTGTCAGTCGTATGCTGGTGCAGCAGTGCATACTCGTTGAAGCTGGTGGCGAAAAAGCCGCGAAGCTTCGTGGCATCGCCTCGCATTGGGGCGTCGGAGTGCAATGTCAGGCGGAAGATTTTAAGGAGCATATATTATTCCTACTATTTTCTTTGCGACAATATCGGGTAGTCTACCGATAACGAGTTGTTGGGCATGAAAAAACGTAGCAAAAGAACTCATCTGCCTAGATGAGCCAATCGAATGCTATCAACTCTTCTTTGCCAGCAATCCAGGCAGGAAGGGCCGGCCAACTCAATAAAGGTAGACTACCCAATATCGATGCTCTTGCATGATTCAATTTCGACACTCAGATTATCATCGCCCCTCCACCAGCATCTTCATGCTTGAAGCCCGTTTCCAAGTCGTAGTAGTAGGACAGCTCATCGCGTGAAATGTATCCGATATTGGAGCCGTCCACAATCAATGAATGCCCATGCTTTTTGGAGACAAAGATCAAATATTCGCTGAACTCCTTCTTGATCTGTAGATATTTCCGGGTTCTCTCCAGGTTGCTCTTCTCAGACTGCATTTCCCGAAATCTTTCCCAAATTTTTGAGGCTTTTTCGTCCAGCTCAACGAATACGTCCACTTTAGGATAGTCCTCCTCAATGAGCTTGAAGCTCTCGCTCAGATCTTTGAAAGCCAGTCTTGCGATGCAATCCAGGCTTTTTACTGAAGCCTCATCGCCCATGCCGCGTTTCACTGCTTTGAAATATTCGTTGTTGAGGCCCAGGAACTCCGACTCCTTCACCGGTCCCTGAATCGGCCTGAGAATATCCAGGGTCTTGCCGATCAAAAAGGGATCGTAGATATATTTATAAAATTCTTTTCTCTCGTCCTTCAAGATGAAGATCGATACCGTGCCCCTCTCTTCTTTGGCCGAATTCCGGTTGCACCTGCCTGCTACCTGATTGATGCTGTCCAGTGGTGCAAAGTCCCTGTAAACGATATCGGCATCGATGTCAACCCCTGCCTCGATCAGCTGGGTGCTGACGATGACCTTCCTCTTCCTCTCTGCACTCCTCTTTTTGATCTCATCGATTCGCTCAAGCCTCGCCTTGGGAATCACATTCGTAGAAAGGAAGAACTTCTCGGTCTTCTCGAGGTCCAGCTCCTGAACGAACCTGTAAACCTCCTGGGCCGAGCTGATGGTATTGAGCACGACCAGGAAATCCTTGTCCTGCTTTTCCATCAGGTCTCCTCCAAGCATCGCCTTGAACTCATCAAGGGTTAGAGCATTATCGATTCTCGGCATCAACTCGATTCTGTTCAAGCCCCGGAAGTAATCCTCTTTCCTCTTCGCAATCTCCTTGATCTCCCCGGCAGCCTCCTCGAAGATGAGCGGTTGTGTGGCTGTCATTAAGATTACATAACTGTTGAACTTCTCTGTGAGGATCTTCAGTGAGTCGTGAATCAGCTGCCAGTAATGGTGAGGCACAGCCTGCACCTCATCCAAAATTATTATGGAGTTGGCAAGCTTGTTGAACTTACGAAGCTGCCTGTTTCTGTTGGAGAATAGGGTGTTGAAGAGCTGCCAGAAGGTGGTTGCTATTATCTCCGAGTTCCAACCCTCCAGGAGCAGAAGACTCTTATCTACCTCGTACTCATCATCCTCTGTCTTGTATTTCACATCCGCAAGATGATGATGCTTGAGGAGCAACCTCGAATCCTTGACACCGCCTCCGATGGCCACAACCTCATCAAAGACCTTGTAGTTTTGGTCAATGATGCTCAGAAAAGGCAGCGCGTAGATGATTCTGGGCTTGATTTTTCGCTCATTTTCCAGCCGCTCTCTGAGCTTCAGCGACAGGGATAGCGCAGCCAGCGTCTTGCCTGTGCCAGTGGGCACATTCAGGGACAGGATTCGATCGTCGAGGCTCCAAGCCATGATGGCATCGACTGCCTCTTCGTAGATCTGATTTCGCAGGTCATTGATGTTGTCTTTGTTAGAGGTGAAGCCCTTCAAGCCCCTGTAATCGTCTACCAGCTTTGATGAAAGGCCCAATCGTTCCAGATCGACGCCATCCAATCCTGCGTCGGTCTTGTCGGCATCCAGGAGTGCGGAGTAGAGGAATTGTGAGATGAAATAGGGATAGAGATCT